>DAIDHU010000103.1 GCA_027451915.1 Thiomonas sp.
TGCTCACCGCGCAGGGCGGTGACTACACCGGCGCGGTGTTCGACCGGCTGCGCGCGACCGGCTGGTCCGGGCACTGGATCGACGCCGCGTCGACCCTGCGCATGCGCGAGGACGCGGTGATCGTCCTCGATCCGGTGAACCGCCCGCTGATCGACGCCGCGCTGGCGCGCGGCGGCCGCAACTGGATCGGCGGCAATTGCACCGTCAGCTGCATGTTGATGGGCGTGGGCGCGCTGTTCAAGGCGGGCCTGGTCGAGTGGATGAGCTCCATGACCTACCAGGCCGCCTCGGGTGGCGGCGCGCAGCACATGCGCGAACTGCTCACCCAGTTCGGCACCCTGAACACGGCGGTGCGCGACCTGCTGGACGACCCCGCTTCGGCGATCCTGGACATCGATCGTGGTGTCATCGAGACCCAGCGCGCGCTGCCGGCCTCGGACACGCGTCATTTCGAGGTTCCGCTGGGTGGCAGCCTGATCCCCTGGATCGACAAGGACCTGGGCAACGGCGTGTCCCGCGAGGAGTGGAAGGGCGGCGCCGAGACCAACAAGATCCTGGGCCACGCCCACCCGGTTCCCGTGGACGGCCTGTGCGTGCGCATCGGTGCCATGCGCTGCCACAGCCAGGCGCTGACCTTCAAGTTGCGCCGGGACGTGCCGTTGACCGAGATCGAGGCGATGATTGCCGCGGATAACGAGTGGGTCAAGGTGGTCCCGAACACCCGTGAGGCGAGCATGCGCGAACTGACCCCGGTGGCGGTCACCGGCACGCTGGGCATCCCGGTCGGGCGCCTGCGCAAGATGGCCATGGGCCCGGAGTACCTGAGCGCCTTCACCGTGGGCGACCAGTTGCTTTGGGGTGCGGCGGAGCCTTTGCGCCGCATGTTGCGCATACTTTTGCAGGCTTGAGCAGGTTCCTGTCCGGCGGTCGCAGGACGAGGCCGGTTTGCGCGCGCGCCACGCCCATTCGGGGCGCAACGCCAAATCCTGCCGGATTCCGCCCGACGATTGGTTACTATCGCATGCGTAACCCCTGCAACGCAGTTTGCAATCAAGGGGATGGGGGCGTGCATTGAAGCGATGGATGAGCCTGCGGGCGGATTCGCACGCGTAGCCGGGCAACCATGCAGATCAGGGGAAGCAACGTGGCCAAATGGCGTCAAGCAATGGGTGTGGCTTGTCTGGCGGCACTGCCGGGGGCCGTACCGCTGGCCGGGGCCTTCGGGCTCGGGCACGTGGTGGTGCTGTCCACGCTCGGCCAGCCGCTGAGCGCGAACATCGAAATCACCCAGATCACCCCCGACGAGGCTCAGTCCTTGCGGGTCGGCGTCGCGCCAGACTCGATGTATGCGGCAAGCCGGCTGAATTACAGCGATGCGTTGCAGGGCGCGACCGTCGTGCTGCGCCAGGATGCCGCCGGGCATGCCTACCTGCACCTGAGCGGCACGCGTCCGGTGCACGAGCCCTTCGTCGACCTGCTGCTGCGCGCCGACTGGTCGCATGGTGAGCTCACCCGCAACTACACCCTGTTGCTGGATCCGCCCGGCTTTCGCGAACCCGGCGTGGCGCCCATCATGCCGCAGGCGCCGGCGCCGCTGGCTCGCGCCGTGCAGCGCACCCTGCCGGCAGCGCACCCGAGCCCGGCTTCGCGCTCGGGCTACACCGTGCAGCGCGGCGACACCCTGTTCTCGATCGCGCGCTCCTATGCCGGCGGCGAGGTGTCGCTGGACCAGATGCTGGCGGCGCTGTACAGCGCCAACCAGGGGGCCTTCATCGACGGCGACATCAACCGGCTGCGCGCCGGCGCCGTGCTGAAGGTGCCTTCGGCCCGCCAGGCCGACGCCATCAGCGCCGGGCAGGCCCACCAGATCATCGTGGCCCACAGCGGGGATTTCGCCGCCTATCGCAGGCGCCTGGCCGAACTCAGCCCGACCCAGGCCGGCGGCCAGGCGCGCAGCATGCACGGCACGGTGCAGGCGCGAGTCCATGAACCCGGCAGCGGTGCCTCGGGCCCGCAGTCGCAGCTGCGCCTGAGCCAGGCGGGGGTGGCGGTTCCGGGGCAGACCGCGGAGGCGAACTGGATCGCCGCGCAGAAACAGGCCGAAGCGCTGGCGGCCAAGCTGGCCGCGGCGAAGGCCGACGTGGCCGCGCTGGCCAAGCTGGCGGCCAGCGCCAGCGCGGCGGCCCGCGCGATGCGCCCGGGCGCAGCATCGGTCGCCTCGGCGCCGACGGCCACGGCCCAAGCCTCCAGCGCGACC
>DAIDHU010000104.1 GCA_027451915.1 Thiomonas sp.
CCAGGCGCGAAGCATCCACCCGGGCAGCGTGTTCGCACGCAGGTCGGCGGATTCGCGCAGCGCCAGGTCGGCTCCGGCGCCATGCAGCCACACGGCCGCACGCGCGGCCTCGGGCGCGCCCCCGCTTCGCGCCAGGCAGGCGGCCAGCGCGCCGGCCAGTACGTCGCCGGTGCCGGCACTGGCCAGCAGTCCGTTGCCGCTGGGGTTGATCCATGCGCCACCCCCGGGGGCCGCCACCACGCTGCCGGCTCCCTTGAGCACGATGCCGGCGCCCGTGTCTTCCTGCAGGCTCCGGGCCGCGCCCAGTCGATCCGCCTGCACCTCGGGCACGGTGCATCGCAACAGCCGCGCCGCCTCCGAGGGGTGGGGCGTGAGCCAGGTGCTGCGTGCGCTCGCGGCGCGCGCGCGCAAGGCCCGCCAGAGCTCGCCATCGCGGGGCTGCGCGGCCAGCAGGTTGAGCCCGTCGGCGTCGATCACCAGGGCTTGGCCGAGGGCAAGCAGTTCGCGCAGGCAATGCAGCGCTTCCTCGGACTGGCCTGCGCCTGGACCGAATACCAGGCAGGCCGGCCCGCCTGAGTCGCGGGCCTGCGCCAGCAGTTCGGCGGCAGGGCGCAGCATGAGTTCGGGAAACTCGGGATCCAGGGCCGCCGCGCGCGGGTCCAGGCAGGCCGCGTAGACCCGCCCGCCGCCCAGCTGCAGCGCGGCGCGGGCGGCCAGCCACAGTGCGCCGCTCATGCCGGGCGCGCCGCCGAACAGGCGAAGGTCGCCGCGTTCGCCCTTGTGCGCGGCCTGTTCCAGCGATGGCAGCGAGGCCAGCGCCGCGTCCACGCCGCCCAGCCACGCTCGCGGGCGGGCGCCGCAGGCGGCGGGATCGGCTTGCAGGCCATCGACCCAGACTTCGCCGCAATGGGCGCTGTGGGTTCCCGTCGCGTGGCCCGGCTGCAGGCCGAGCATGGCCAGCGTGACGCTGGCGCGCGCGCAGGCGCCGGGCGCGCCGCCCTGGCTGCCGCGCAGGCCGGAGGGCAGGTCCAGCGCCAGCACCGGCAGCCCCGCCCCGCGGGTCTGCAGGGCGTGCATGGCCTGCTCGATCTCGCCTCGCGGGGCTTCGCGCAAGCCCAGGCCGAGCAGGGCGTCCACCACCAGGTCGCTGTCTCCAGGCAGCGCCTGCGCATCCGCGTCCTTCCAGGCCTGCATGGGCACTCCGGCGGCGCGTGCACGCTCCAGGGCCCAGCGCCAGTCGGGCGGGCGCCGGGGGTCCTGCCACTGCGCCGCGTCGCCGCAGCCGACCAGCAGGACCCGCAGGCGCGGGGCATGGGGCAGTCTCGACAGCCAAAGCGCGGTGCTCAGGCCGTCGCCACCGTTGTTGCCGGGTCCGCACAGCAGCAGAACGCTGCGCGCATGGGGCCAGCGCGCTCGCAGCAAGCGGGCGGCGGCCGCGCCCGCGCGGTCCATCAAGGCATGCGGGGCGAGGCGCTCGGCCCAATAGGCTTCGGCGCCGCGCAGCGCGGCCTCGTCCCACAGGGGCAGGGCGCGACGCAGGCTGGCCGCATCGAGGCGCGTGGGCAGCGGATTTTCAGATGGCGCGGCATCCTTTTCATCATGCGAAATAGCCATGTTGCGTAGCAATGCGCAAATCTTCAGAGGGCAAAAAATAATCTCACGATGCAGGATGCAAATTGCAAGTCATTGATTGATATGGGTTAAAAATTTAGTCTTGTATAAGATATAACGCCATGCTGCGGCGCAACTCTGGAGTACGCTGGGCACCAGTTCCAACACCCTCCGATGGAGATCGTCTCATGGCAACCCGTGAACAGCAAATCCAGCAACTCGAACAGCAATGGAAGCAGGACCCGCGCTGGGCCGGCGTCCAGCGCGGCTACGCAGCCGCCGAGGTCGTGCGCCTGCGCGGCTCGGTGGTGGCCGAGCACACGCTGGCGCGTCGCGGCGCCGAGCGCCTGTGGCGCGACCTGCACAGCGAGCCCTTCGTGAATTCGCTGGGCGCGCTGACCGGGAACCAGGCCATGCAGCAGGTCAAGGCCGGCCTGAAGGCCATCTACCTGTCGGGCTGGCAGGTGGCCGGTGACGCCAACCTGGCCGGCGAGATGTACCCCGACCAGTCGCTGTATCCGGCCAATTCGGTGCCCTCGGTGGTCAAGCGCATCAACAACACCCTGACCCGTGCCGACCAGATCCAGTGGATGGAAGGCAAGAACCCGGGCGACGAGGGCTACATTGACTATTTCGCGCCCATCGTGGCCGATGCCGAGGCCGGCTTCGGCGGCGTGCTCAACGCCTTCGAACTGATGAAGTCCATGATCGAGGCGGGCGCGGCCGGGGTGCATTTCGAGGACCAGCTGGCCTCGGTGAAAAAATGCGGCCACATGGGGGGCAAGGTCCTGGTGCCCACGCGCGAAGCGGTGGCCAAGCTGGTGGCCGCGCGCCTGGCCGCCGACGTGATGGGCGTGCCCACGCTGCTGGTGGCGCGCACCGACGCCGAGGCGGCCGACCTGCTGACCTCCGACGTGGACGACAACGATCGCCCCTTCTGCACCGGCGAGCGCACGGTCGAGGGTTTCTTCCGCACCCGTGCCGGCCTGGAGCAGGCGATTTCGCGTGGCCTCGCCTATGCCCCCTACGTGGACATGCTGTGGTGCGAGACCGGCAAGCCCGACCTGGCTTTCGCCAAGGCCTTCGCCGACGCGATCCACGCCAAGTTCCCGGGCAAGATGCTGGCCTACAACTGCTCGCCGTCGTTCAACTGGAAAAAGAACCTGGACGACGCCACGATCGCCCGCTTCCAGAAGGAGCTGGGCGCGATGGGCTACAAGTTCCAGTTCATCACCCTGGCGGGCTTCCATGCGCTGAACTACTCGATGTTCGAGCTGGCGCATGGCTACGCCCGCAACCAGATGAGCGCCTTCGTGGCCCTGCAGGAAAGGGAATTCGCCGCCGCCGACAAGGGATTCACGGCGGTGAAGCACCAGCGCGAGGTGGGCACGGGCTATTTCGACGCCGTGACCACGACCATCGAGGCGCAGTCCTCCACGGCCGCGCTGAAGGGGTCCACCGAGGACGAGCAGTTCTTCGAGAAGAAGGTGGCCTGATCCACCAGCGTACTAGCACACGGCGAAGACCGGGGAGACGGCCCCGCGACAGCGGGGCAAGGCATGAACGGGCAGGGGCCCGGTCCGCGAAAGCGGGCCGGGCCCTTTGTCTGGCGGGTCGGGGTCGGGGCCGGCGGGCCCGGCCATCACTGGGGCCGGCGCATCAGGCGGGCCTTCTCGCGGTCCCAGTCGCGCTTGGCCTCGGTATCGCGCTTGTCGTGCATCTTCTTGCCGCGGCCCAGCGCGAAATCCAGCTTGATGCGCCCCTGCTTCTCGTGCAGGTTCAGAGGCACCATGGTGTAGCCGCGCTGCTCCACCTTGCCGATCAGGCGCCGGATCTCGGCCTTGTGCATCAGCAGCTTGCGCGTGCGGCTGGCGTCGGGGCGTACGTGGGTGGAGGCGCTTTGCAGTGCGGTGACGTTCATGCCCACGAGAAACAGCTCGCCGTCGCGGATCAGCACGTAGCCGTCCAGCAGTTGCGCGCGTCCGGCGCGGATGGCCTTGACCTCCCAGCCCTCGAGCACGAGCCCCGCCTCGAAGCGGTCTTCGAGGAAATAGTTGAACGAGGCTTTGCGGTTTTCTGCGATGGACATGGGAGACTATGTGGTGGCGCGTGCTCGCGCTTCAAGGCGGCGCGCCGGAGGGGCGCCGCCGCCGCGGTGAGCCCGCGGCGCTG
>DAIDHU010000105.1 GCA_027451915.1 Thiomonas sp.
GAGCTGGTGCGCGTGGTCACCATCCACAAGTCCAAGGGCCTGGAGTACCCGGTGGTGTTGCTTCCCTTCGCCACGCATTTCCGCGCTGCCGATGACGACCCGGAGGAGGACGAGCAGGCCGGGGCGGCGCCCGCCGGCGACGCCGAGATGCAGCGCCTGCGCGAGGACCTGCGCCTGCTGTACGTGGCCTTGACCCGCGCGCGCCACGCGGTGTGGATGGGGGCCGCGCCGCTGCGCCACGGCAGGCAGTCCCGCTGCCTGCTCGCGCACAGCGCCCTGGGCCGTCTGCTTGGCGCCGGGCCGCAAACCGAGCCCGGGCAGCTCGAGTCCCTGCTGCGCGGCACCTGGGGCATGTTGCCGCAGGTGCATCTGCAGCCTCGCTGCGCGGTGGGGGCGCCGACCCTGCTCCGGGATCAGGCCCGGGCCGTGGCGCTGCGCGAGCCCGAGGTGTTCGAGGCCGGCTTCGAGCGCGACTGGCAGATCGCGAGCTTCAGCGCCCTGGCGCGCAACCTGGCGCCCCTGCGCGCGGCCTTCGGGGCGCGCCAGCACGAGCTCGACGAGGCCGCGGAGCCGGCCCGGCAGGCCGCCGCGCGCGCCGGCGCGGTGCGCCACAGCTTCGCGCGCGGCACCCGCGCCGGAAGTTTCGTGCATGAGCAACTGGCCTGGCTGGCCGAGCAGGGCTTCGCCGAGGACGCCGCCACGCGCATGGCCTTCGTGCAGCGCTGCGCGCGCCAGGGCTGGGAGGCGCAGGCCGGGGCCGCGTGGGAGTGGTTGCAGCAGGTGTCGCGCACGCCGCTGCCGCCGTTGCGCGCCAGCCTGCGCGAGTTGCGCAGCTGTCTGGCGGAGATGGAGTTCTGGTTCCCCGTGGATGCCGCCAGCGCGGCCGCGCTGGACCGCCTGTGCGCGCAGGCCTGGCTGGGACAGCGCGATCGCGCGCGGCTCGACGAGCAGCGGGTGCATGGCCTGGTCATGGGTTTCGCCGACCTGGTGTTCGAGCACGAGGGGCGCTATTGGGTGCTGGACTACAAGTCCAATGCCCTGGGCGAGCGCGATGCCGACTACCACGCCGAAGCCCTGGCGGACGCCATGGCCGCCCACCGCTACGACGTGCAGGCCATGTTGTACCTGCTCGCGCTGCACCGCCTGCTGCGCCAGCGCCTGGGCGCCGCCTACGACCCGGCGCGCCAGCTCGGCGGGGCGCTGTGCCTGTTCCTGCGCGGCATCGAGGGGCCGGAGCGCGGATGTTTCACCATGCCGGCCGACGCGCGCTGGCTGGAGCGGCTGGATCGCGTGTTGAGCCAGGGGGCATCCCCCGGGGAGCCGGGCACGGCGGGGAGGCGGGCTTGAGCAGCTCGACCAGCATGCCGTTGTTCGCCGGCGCCGAGCGCGAGCGCGTGCTGCGGTGTCTGCGCGCCTGGGCCCAGGCGGGCTGGTTGCGCCACCTGGACGTGGCCTTCGCCGGCTTCGTCGCCGAGGCCGCGCCGCGCGACGACCCGCTGGTGCTGCTGGCGGCCGCGCTGGTCGCGCAGCTGGAAGGCCTGGGGCATGTCTGCCTGCTCCTGCGCGAGCCGGTCGGGCCGGAGCCGGATCCGCGGCAGGCCGACGCCTTCGGCACGGCCTGGCAAGGCACCGAGGCCCCCTGGGTGGAACTGGGCCTGCCGGGCGCGCTGGCCACGCAGATGCTGGAGCTGGCGCGCGAGCTGGCGCCCGCGGGCTCCGAGCTGGCGCCAGCCTGGGCGCGTGCGCTGCGCCAGGCCGATGCGGTGTGGTGCGTGGAGCAGGGCGAGGCCTGCGATCGGGGGCAGCCGCTGGTGTTCGAGCAGGGGCGTCTGTACCTGCGGCGCTATCGGGATTATGAACGTCGCCTGGCCACCCAATGGCTGGAGCGCTCGCGGCGCCGCGAGCAGCTCGACCCACCCCGCGTGGCCCAGGCGATGCGGGACCTGTTCGGCGAGGCCGGCGCCGGCGGCGCCGAGCCGGACTGGCAGCGCATCGCCTGCGCGCTGGCACTGCGCGCTGGCGTCGGCGTGATCACCGGGGGCCCCGGCACGGGCAAGACCTTCACCGCTGCGCGCCTGCTGGTGCTGCTGTTCGCCACCGCGAGCCGACCGGAGCAGTTGCGCGTGGCGCTGGCGGCGCCCACGGGCAAGGCCGCGGCGCGCCTGAAGCAGTCCATCGACACGGCGCTGGCCCAGCTGGCTGCCCGCCTGGGCGAGCAGCCAGCGCTGCGTCTGGCCTCGCGCATCGGCCCCGCGCGCACCCTGCATGCGCTGCTGGGTGCGCGCGGGGATACGCGACGCCTGCGCCACCATGCCGGCAACCCCCTGGATCTGGACCTGCTGCTGGTGGACGAGGCCTCGATGGTGCACCTGGAGATGATGGCCGACCTGCTCGACGCGCTCCCCCCGCATGCGCGCCTGGTGCTGCTGGGCGACAGCGACCAGCTGGCCAGTGTCGAGGCGGGCGCCGTGCTGGGCGAGTTGTGCGTGCACGCGCGCGATGGGCGGTACCTGCCGGGCACCGCGCGCGAGGTGCTGGAGCTCAGCGGGCAGGCCCTGCCGCAGGCCCTGCAGGACGAGCAGGGCCCGCTGCTGGCGCCGCAGGTGGCGATGTTGCGCAGCAGCCGGCGCTTCGGCGGAGGCATCGCGAGCCTGGCCGACGCCGTCAACCGCGGCGATGCGCGCAAGGCCCAGGAAGTCCTGCTTGAACGGGAGGAATTGCACTGGCAGCGCGCCGCGCAGCCACGGGAGGTCTGCGAGGCCGCCGTCGCCGATCCCGGGCTGCGCGCCTGCCTGGAGCTGGCTCGCGCGGGCTGCGATGGAGAAGGCGAGCAGCTGGACGCCTGGGCCTTGCGCGTGCTGCAGGGTTTCGACGCGCTGCGCGTGCTGTGCGCGCTGCGCCAGGGACCCTGGGGCGTGGAGGCGATGAATCGCCAGCTCGAGCAGGCCTTGCGCGCGCGCTCCCTGCTGGGCAGCCCCGGGCCTTGGTACGAGGCCAGGCCGGTGATGGTCACGCGCAACGATCCCGAGCTGGGACTGTTCAACGGGGACGTGGGCATCGCCTTGCGCGGGCACGGCGGCGCGCTGCGCGTGGCCTTCGCCCAGGCCACGGGGGTGCGCTGGATCGCGCCGGGGCGCCTGGCCCACGTGGAGACCGCCTTCGCCATGACGGTGCACAAGTCGCAGGGCTCGGAGTTCTCCCATGCGCTGCTGGTGCTGGGCGACGGACTGGGTGTCAGCCGCGAGCTGGTCTACACCGGAGTGACCCGCGCGCGTTCCCGCCTGAGCCTGTTCACCGCGCAGGAGGGCGTGCTGCGCCAGGGACTGGAGCGCGTGATTCGTCGCAGCAGCGGGCTGCCCTGGCGCCTGGGCCTGCAAGCCCCGCATCCCGGGGCCTGCTAGGGACCGGCATTGCGCTGGGCCGTATCGGGGCGCGTGCCGGCTGCGTTGCGCCGATACAGGGTGCTGCGATGCACGCCGAGCATGCGCGCGGCCAGGCTGACGTTGCCCTCGCAGGCC
>DAIDHU010000106.1 GCA_027451915.1 Thiomonas sp.
GTGGCACCGAAAGTGTTGGTCTCCACGATATCGGCTCCGGCGGCGAAATAGCTGTCGTGGATGTCGCGGATCACCCGCGGCTGGGTGAGGCTGAGCAGCTCGTTGTCGCCTTTGAGGTCGCGCGGCCAGTCCTTGAAACGCTCGCCCCGGTACTGCTCCTCGCCCAGGCGCAGGCGCTGGATCATGGTGCCCATGGCGCCGTCGAGGATCAGGATACGCTGGCGCAGCAGCTCGGGCAGTTCACGCGCGCGGGTGTACTCGCGTCGCGGGGCGGCGAAGTTTTTGCTCATATGATCATTCTAAAATGTCGAGCGCCGCGCTGCGCGCGAGTCGCGCGAGAGCCCCCGCGCGCAAGCGGGCCGCGAGAATCGGCCCCGCTTCCTACAATGGTGTTTTTGGTGGATGCCATGAACGCCCCTCAAGCACCGATTGCCCCGCTCGACGCCGTCGAGTCCCCGGCCCCGCAGCCGGCACAGGACGACGCCCCGGCGCGCCTGCGCGAGATTCCCTACAACTACACCTCGTTCTCCGACCGGGAGATCGTCATCCGCCTGCTCGGCGCGAGTGCCTGGGAATGGCTCGACCAGCTGCGCCAGCAGCGCCGCACGGGGCGCAGCGCGCGCATGCTGTACGAGGTGCTGGGCGACATCTGGGTGGTCAAGCGCAACCCCTACCTGCAGGACGACCTGCTGGGATCGTCCAAGCGGCGCCAGGCCCTGATCGAGGCGCTGTGGCACCGCCTGCGCGAAATCGAGAAGCGCCGCGACGCCAAGGGCGATGCCCAGGCCCAGGCGCGCGACGAGCTGGTGGGGCGCCTGCTCGAGCGCGCGCGCGAGGCCGTGAAGGAGTTCTCCGCCTGGTTCGACGCCGTGGCCGCGCTGCGCCGGCGCGCGCAGCGCGAGCTGGCGCGCCATACCCGGCGTGACAACATCCGCTTCGACGGGCTGTCGCGCGCCGCGCACATGACCGACGCCACCGACTGGCGCGTCGAGGTGCCCTTTGTCGTGCTGTGCCCCGACACCGAGGCCGAAATGGCCGAGCTGGTGAGCGCCTGCGTGGCGCTGGGCCTGACCATCGTGCCCCGTGGCGGCGGCACGGGCTACACCGGCGGCGCCGTGCCCCTGGTGTGGAACAGCGCGGTGATCAACACCGAAAAACTCGAGGATCTGGGCGAGGTGGAGCTGATCGAGCTGCCCGGCGTGGCGCATCCGGTACCCACCATCCGCACCGGGGCCGGCGTGGTCACGCAGCGCGTGGCCGACCGCGCGGAGCAGGCCGGGCTGGTGTTCGCGGTCGACCCCACCTCGGCCGAGGCCTCGTGCATAGGCGGCAACATCGCGATGAACGCGGGCGGCAAGAAGGCCGTGCTGTGGGGCACGGCGATCGACAACCTGGCCTGGTGGCGCATGGTCGATGCGCAGGGCCGGTGGATCGAGGTGACCCGCCTGGACCACAACCTGGGCAAGATCCACGACGCGCCGCTGGTGCGCTTCGAATGCAAGACCTTCGCCCCCGACGGCACCACGCCGCTGGATACCCGCGTGCTGGAAATCCCCGGCTCGCGCTTTCGCAAGGAGGGCCTGGGCAAGGACGTCACCGACAAGTTCCTGGCCGGCCTGCCGGGGGTGCAGAAGGAAGGCTGCGACGGCCTGATCACCAGCGCGCGCTGGGTGCTGCACCGCATGCCCCCGCGCGTGCGGACCTTCTGCCTGGAGTTCTTCGGCCAGGCGCGCGAGGCCATCCCCTCCATCGTGGAGATCAAGGACTACCTGGACCAGCGCCCCGGCGGCGCCATCCTGGCGGGTCTGGAGCACCTCGACGAGCGCTATCTGCGCGCGGTGGGCTACGCGCCCAAGAGCAAGCGCGGCGCCTTCCCCAAGATGGCCCTGTTCGGTGACATCGTCGGCGAGGACGACGACGCGGTGGCGCGTGCCACCGCCGAGGTGGTGCGCATGGCCAACGCCCGCGTGGGCGAGGGCTTCGTGGCCGTCAGCCCCGAGGCGCGCAAGAAATTCTGGCTGGACCGCAAGCGCACGGCGGCGATCGCGCGCCACACCAACGCCTTCAAGATCAACGAGGACGTGGTGATTCCGCTGCCCCGCATGGGCGAGTACGTGGACGGCATCGAGCGCATCAACGTCGAGTTGTCGCTGCGCAACAAGCTGGCGCTGGCCGCCGAGCTGGACCGCGCGCTGCGCGCGCCCTGGAGCCTGGCGCGCAACGAGGAACTCGGCGAAGGCGAGACCGCCGTTTCCGACGAGGAGCTGCAGCACCTGCGCGAGCAGGCCCTGGCCCTGGTGGACGCCGTGCACGCGCGCTGGACCTTCCTGCTCGAGCAGATCGACGCGCCACTGCCGCAATTGCTGCCCTTGCTGGCCGAGCCCCTGCTGGGCGGCAGCGGCGCGCAGACCGCGGCCATGCAGATGCTGCACCGCGCGCCGCGCGCCACGCTGTTCCACCTGCTGCAGGACCACAGCCTGCGCGCATCGTGGAAACAGGAGCTGCGCCGGCCGCTGCACACCCTGCTGGCCGGCGCCGCCTTCGCGCCGCTGCGCGGCGAACTCGACGCGCTGCACAAGCGAGTGCTCAAGGGCCGCGTGTGGGTGGCCCTGCACATGCACGCCGGCGACGGCAACGTGCACACCAACATCCCCGTCAATTCCGACGATTACGCCATGCTGCAGGCCGCGCACGAGGCGGTGGCCCGCATCATGGCCCTGGCGCGCTCGCTGGACGGCGTGATCTCCGGCGAACACGGCATCGGCATCACCAAGCTGGAATTCCTCAGCGAGCAGGAGCTGCGCCCCTTCACCGAGTACAAGCAGGAGGTCGACCCCCAGGGACGCTTCAACCGCGGCAAGCTGCTGCGCGACGCCTCGCTGCCGGCGGACCTGACCAACGCCTACACGCCGAGCTTTGGCCTGATGGGGCACGAGTCGCTGATCATGCAGCAAAGCGACATCGGCGCCATCGCCGACTCGGTCAAGGACTGCCTGCGCTGCGGCAAGTGCAAGCCGGTGTGCGCCACCCACGTGCCGCGCGCCAACCTGCTGTACTCGCCGCGCAACAAGATCCTCGCCACCTCGCTGCTGGTGGAGGCCTTCCTGTACGAGGAGCAGACCCGCCGCGGCATCAGCGTGCACCACTGGGAGGAATTCGAGGACGTGGCCGACCACTGCACGGTGTGCCACAAGTGCGAATCGCCCTGCCCGGTGGACATCGACTTCGGCGACGTGTCGATGAACATGCGCAACCTGTTGCGCAAGATGGGCAAGAAGACCTTCCGCCCGGCCAGCGCCGCCGGCATGTTCTTCCTCAACGCCACCGACGCACGCACCATCAAGGCGGCGCGCACCGCGATGGTCGGCTGGGGCTTCAAGGCGCAGAACCTGGGCCACCGCATGCTGCGCGCGCTGGGCGCGCGCCAGACCGCGGCGCCGCCGGCCAGCACCGGGCGCTCGCCGCTGCGCGAGCAGGTGATCCACTTCATCAACAAACCGATGCCCGGGGGGCTGCCGAAAAAGACGGCGCGTGCGCTGCTGGACATCGAGAACCCCGACTTCGTGCCCATCATCCGCAACCCCGCCTCCACCACGGTGGACTCGGAGGCGGTGTTCTATTTCCCGGGCTGCGGCTCGGAGCGCCTGTTCTCGCAGGTGGGGCTGGCCACGCAGGCCATGCTCTGGCACGTCGGGGTGCAGACCGTGCTGCCGCCAGGCTACCTGTGCTGCGGCTATCCGCAGCGCGGCAGCGGCATGTACGACAAGGCGGAGAAGATCATCACCGACAACCGGGTGCTGTTCCACCGCGTGGCCAACACCCTGAACTACCTGGACATCAAGACCGTGGTGGTCAGCTGCGGCACCTGCTACGACCAGCTGCAGGGCTACCAGTTCGAGAAAATCTTCCCCGGCTGCCGCATCGTGGACATCCACGAGTTCCTGCTCGAGAAGGGCGTGAGCCTGCCCGGCAGCGGCGCCTACCTGTACCACGACCCCTGCCACAGCCCCATGAAACAGCGCGAACCGATGAAAACGGTGCGCGCGCTGCTGGGCGAGGACGTGCGCAAGGCCGAGCGCTGCTGCGGCGAGAGCGGGCTGCTGGGCATCTCCCGCCCGGACATTTCCACCCAGGTACGTTTTCGCAAGACCGAGGAACTGCGGCGCGACGAGGCCGCGCTGCGTGCCGCTGGGCACGAGGGCGACCTGAAGATCCTCACCTCCTGCCCGAGCTGCCTGCAGGGCCTGTCGCGCTACCGCCATGACTTGCAGCACGGCCTGCTGGAAGCCGACTACATCGTCGTGGAAATGGCGCGCAAGATCCTCGGCGAGGACTGGATGCCCGGCTACGTGCGCGCGGCCAACGCCGGGGGCATCGAGCGGGTGCTGGTGTGAGCGAGCCCGGCGCCTGCCCGCTGTGCGCGCAGCCCGGGGGCCTGCCGGTGTGGAGCTCGGCGTGGATGCGCCTGATCCGCGCCGACGAGCCCCTGCACCCGGCCACCTGGCGCCTGGTGTGGAACGAGCACGTGGCCGAGTTCAGCGAGCTGCCGCGCCTGCGGCGCCTGGCGTGCATGGACGCGCTGGTGCTGGTCGAGCGCGAATTGCGCGCGGCCCTGCGGCCGCGCAAGATCAACCTGGCGGCGTTGGGCAACCTGGTGCCGCACCTGCACTGGCACCTGATCGCGCGCTGGGACTGGGACGCGCACTGGCCCCAGCCCGTGTGGGCGCCGGCCCAGCGCGAAGCCGACGAGGTGCGGCTGCACGCCTTGCGCGAGACCCTGCCCGCGATCGATGCGCGCCTGCGCGAGGCCCTCGAGCGGCGCTTCGCGGCGCCGCTGGAAGTCGCGGACGATCAGATCACCCGCGAATAGCGCGGCCCCTGCAACTGCGCCGCCGCGTCGTGCAGACGCCGGTCGAACTGCATGGCGATCACCCGAACCAGCAGGCGTCCGCGCTGGGTGACCCGCAGGCGCGGGCCGTCGATGTCCAGCAGCCCGGCCTGCGCCAGCGGGCGCAGGCGACGCAGGTCCTCGGCGAAGCAGGCCTCGGGATCGGGCACGCCATGGCGGGCCGCGAGTTGATCCAGGTCGAGTGAAAAGTCGCACATCAGGCGCTGGATGGCATCCCGGCGCAACAGGTCGTCGTCGTCCAGCTCGATGCCGCGCTCGATGGGAAGCCTCCCCTCGGCCAGCGCGGCACCGTAGGCGTCCAGGGTCTTGGCGTTTTGCGCGTAGTAGCGTCCCAGCTTGGAAATGCCCGACACCCCGAAGGCCAGCAGGTCCAGGTCGGCATGGGTGGAATAGCCCTGGAAATTGCGATGCAGGCGCCCGCCCGCCTGCGCTCGCGCCAGCTCGTCGTCAGGCAGGGCGAAATGGTCCATGCCGATGTACTGATAGCCGGCGTGGGCCAGGCGCCGGATGGCCAGGCCCAGCAACACCAGCTTGGCCTCCGGGGTCGGCAGCTCGGATTCGGCAATGCGCCGCTGGGGCGCGAAGCGCGCGGGCAGGTGCGCGTAGCTGTACAGCGCGATGCGCTGCGGGTGCAGATCCAGCACCTTTTCCAGCGTAGCGGCGAAATTGAAGGCATTCTGGCGCGGCAGGCCGTAGATCAGGTCCACGCTGACCGAGGCGAAGCCGCTGGAGCGCGCGGCGTCGATGACCTCGCGGGTCTCCTCGAAGCTCTGGATGCGATTGACGGCCTGCTGCACCGCGGGGTCGAAATCCTGCACCCCCACGCTCATGCGGTTGAAGCCCAGGCGCGCCAGATGCTCCACGCGCCGGGCACCCACCTTGCGCGGATCGATCTCGATGGAGAATTCGCCCCCGGCCGACAGATCGAAATGCTCGCGCGTGAAGTCCATCAGGCGCTGCGCCTCGGCATCGTCCAGGAAGGTCGGGGTTCCCCCGCCCCAGTGCAGCTGCACGGCCGCTGTACGCTGCGCGAGCAGCCCGGCCACGGCGCGCATTTCCTGCTCCACCTGGTCCAGGTAGGGCGCGCTGCGGGAATGGTTGCGCGTGGGGATCTTGTTGCAGCCGCAGTAGTAGCACAGGGTTTCGCAAAAGGGGATGTGCACGTACAGCGAAAGCGGCGCATCCCCGCGCCCGGCCAGCGCCCGCTCGAAGTCGGCGACGGAGAAGTCCGCGCGAAAGCGGTCGGCCGTGGGGTAGGAGGTGTAGCGCGGCCCGGATACGTCGAATCGCCGTATCAGCTCCGGCTGGAAATCGAGATTGATCGAACTTGTCTGCATGATGCCTGGATCATCGGCGCGGCGCCGCCGCGCGACTTTGACCTGGAACAAGGCGTCCCGATGTTGCCCCAGGACAACGAAAATCTCCCCGTGTTGCTCTGCAGCAAACTAAGATGGCAGGCCCTGTGACAGGAAGGCCGCCAGGCTACCCAGCCGAGGCCGGCACGACATCCATGCACGACGAGCAAAAGCACGACAAGGGGTCCATGGCTGCGCTCAGCCTGGGCGCGCTGGGGGTGGTCTATGGAGACATCGGAACCAGCCCCCTGTACGCCTTCAAGGAGGCCTTCAACCCCGCGCACAGCCTGGGCTTCAACCCCGCCAACATCTACGGCGTGCTGTCCCTGATCTTCTGGGGGCTGACCATCATCGTGACGGTCAAGTACGTGGGCCTGGCGCTGCGCGCGGACAACGAGGGCGAGGGCGGCATCCTGGCGCTGATGGCCCTGGTCATGCGGCGCTACGCCGCGCCCTCGCGCGGGCGGGTGCTGGCGGTGGCACTGGGCCTGATCGGCGCCGCCATGTTCTATGGCGACAGCATCATCACCCCGGCCATCTCGGTGCTGTCGGCCATCGAGGGCACCGCCGTGGCCACGCCGCTGCTGCAGGACGCGGTGATTCCCATCACCGCCGTGATCCTGGTGGGCCTGTTCATCGTCCAGAAGCGCGGCACCGCGCTGGTGGGCGCGTATTTCGGGCCGGTGATGATGCTGTGGTTCCTCGCCATCGGCGTGCTCGGCCTGACCCACATCGTCATCCACCCCGACGTGCTGCGCGCGCTCAACCCCTGGTGGGGCGTGGACATGTTCCTGCGCGAGCCGCGCCTGGCACTGTTCCTGCTGGGGGCGGTGTTCCTGACCCTCACCGGGGGCGAGGCCCTGTACGCCGACATGGGGCATTTCGGGCGCCTGCCGATACGCCGCGCCTGGCTGGGCGTGGTCATGCCGGGGCTGCTGCTGAACTATTTCGGGCAGGGCGCGCTGGTGCTGGCCAATCCGGCCGCCGGCAAGAATCCCTTTTTCTACATGGCGCCTTCCTGGGCCCTGTGGCCACTGGTGGTGCTGGCCACCATGGCCACGGTCATCGCCTCGCAGGCGGTGATCTCGGGCGCCTATTCCATGACCACCCAGGCCATCAAGCTGGGCTATCTGCCGCGCATGCGGGTGCTGTTCACCAACGAGCGCAACCAGGGGCAGATCTACGTGCCTTTCATCAACTGGACCATGCTGTTGTTCGTGCTGGCGCTGGTGATGGCTTTCCGCAGCTCGGACAACCTGGCCGCCGCCTATGGCATCGCCGTGAACATCACCATGGTCACCACCACGGTGTTCCTGTGGATGGTGGCGCCGCAGCGCTGGGGCTGGAGCACGCGTCGCGCCAACCTGGTGTTCGTCCCCCTGGCGCTGGTGGAGACGCTGTTCCTGGCGTCGAACTCGCTGAAAATCGATCACGGCGGCTGGTTCCCGCTGGTATTCGGCGCCGCCGTGTACACCCTGCTGTCCACGTGGAAGCGCGGGCGCAGCCTGCTCAAGCGCCAGCTTCAGGAGCATGCGCTGAACCTGAAGGACTTCGTGCACAGCCTTTCGACCTACCCGCCCACGCGGGTCGAGGGCACGGCCATCTACCTCACGCCCAACGCCGACACCGTGCCGCATGCGCTGCTGCACAACCTCAAGCACAACAAGGTGCTGCACGAGCGCGTGGTGTTCCTGTCGGCGCAGGCCGCCGACGTGCCCCATGTCGGGCCCGACCAGGGCATCGACCTGCGCGCCATGGAAGAAGGCATCTATCTGCTGCATGTGCGCTATGGATTCAAGGACGAACCCGACATTCAGAAATTGTTGAAGGACTGCGAGCGCCTGTCGGGCCTGGAATTCCACCTGATGGAGACCTCCTTCTTCCTCGCGCGCCAAACCATCGTGCCGTCCAAGATTCCCGGCATGGCGCTGTGGCGCGAGGTGCTGTTCTCCTGGATGAGCCGCAACGCCCAGGAGGCCTCGGACTACTTCCGCATTCCGCCCAACCGGGTGGTGGAGCTGGGAACCCAGATCGAGATCTGAGATCCCGGTATCGGGGCGCAGGCCAGGCGCCGGCGCGGTGAAAATCCAACACCCCCGGCGCCCTGGACTGCGGCGCCCGCCGGCTCTGGCATCATGCACACAGGCCGGCGCGTGGCGAGCCGGCGCAGGAGGTGCGAGATGACCATCGCGATGGCAGCCTACAAGTCCGTCTATGCGGTCGAGGACGTGGAGCGCAAGCTCAG
>DAIDHU010000107.1 GCA_027451915.1 Thiomonas sp.
AACCCGGAACCGGCGAAATCCACTACCCCTTCCTGTTCGAGCATCTGGAGCGCATCGGCTACACCGGCTGGATCGGCTGCGAGTACAAGCCCGCCGCCGGCACCGAAGCCGGCCTGGGCTGGATGCCGGCCATGACCCGCGGCGCCGCGCGCTGATCCCCCACGCAGACCCATCCATGACCTCCTCCGACACATCCCCCCGCAAACTCGGCTTCATCGGCCTGGGCATCATGGGCGCGCCCATGGCCGCCCATCTCGCGGGCGCCGGGCACGAGTTGTTCGTGCACACGCGCGGCAAGGTCCCGCAGCTCATCGCCGACAGCGCCGCGGTGCGCTGCGACAACGCCCTCGACGTGGCCCGCCGGGCCGACATCGTGTTCCTCATGGTGCCCGACACGCCCGACGTGCAGGCCGTGCTGTTCGGCCCAGCCGGCGTGGCCGAGGGCCTCAGCCCCGGCAAGGTGGTGGTGGACATGAGCTCCATCTCCCCCATCGCCACCAAGGAGTTCGCCGCGCGCATCCGCGCCCTGGGCTGCGACTACCTGGACGCCCCGGTGTCCGGGGGCGAGGTCGGTGCGAAAAACGCCACCCTGTCGATCATGGTCGGCGGCGAGCCGGCGGTGTTCGAGCGCGTGCGCCCGCTGTTCGAGTTGATGGGCAAGAACATCACCCTGGTCGGCGGCCCTGGCGACGGCCAGACGGCGAAGGTGGCCAACCAGATCATCGTCGCGCTGAACATCGAGGCCGTGTCCGAGGCCCTGCTGTTCGCCGCGCGTGCCGGCGCCGATCCGGCCCGGGTGCGCCAGGCGCTGATGGGTGGTTTCGCCTCGTCTCGAATCCTGGAGGTGCACGGCGAACGCATGGTCAAGCGCAACTTCGACCCGGGCTTTCGCATCGAGCTGCACCAGAAGGACCTCAACCTGGCCCTGGCCAGCGCCCGCGCGCTTGGCGTGTCGCTGCCCAACACCGCCACCGCGCAGGAACTGTTCAACGCCTGCGCCGCGCACGGCGGGCGCGCCTGGGATCACTCGGCCATGGTGCGCGCGCTGGAAAAACTGGCAAACTTCGAGATCGGCCAGACGCCGCCGGCGCAGGCCTGATCCCGGAGCCCGACCCTCGATGCCCCCTCAGCCAGCCCCAGCCCTCGCGAATCCGCAAGACCCCGCCCTCTTGCTGCGCCGCATGTTCGACGCCGCGGTGGCCAGCGCGCAGCCGGCGCTGTGCCTGCCGCCCCAGCTGCCCGAGGCTCCCCGCGGACGCCTGGTGGTGATCGGCGCCGGCAAGGCCTCGGCGGCCATGGCGCAGGCGGTGGAGGCACACTGGCCGGGCCCGCTCGAGGGCCTGGTGGTCACGCGCTACGGCTACGCGGCACCCTGCCGGCGCATCGAGATCGTCGAGGCCGCGCATCCGGTGCCCGACGAGGCCGGGCTGCGCGCGGCCCGACGCATGCTCGAGCTCGTGCGCGGGCTCGGCCCCGACGACCTGGTGCTGTGCCTGATCTCCGGCGGCGGCTCGGCCCTGCTGCCCCTGCCCCTGCCGGGCCTGAGCCTGGCCGACGAGCAGGAGCTCAACCGCGAGCTCCTGCGCTGCGGCGCGGGGATCGGCGAGATGAACTGCGTGCGCCGGCACCTGTCGGGCATCAAGGGAGGCCGCCTGGCCGCCGCCTGCCACCCGGCGCGGGTGCTGACCCTGGCGATTTCCGACGTGCCGGGGGACGACCCGGTGGACATCGCCTCGGGCCCCACCGTGGGCGACCCCAGCAGCTGCGCCGATGCGCTGGACATCGTGCGGCGTTACGGCGTGCGCTTGCCCGAGGCGGCGCTGGAGCTGCTGCGCAGCGGGCGCGGCGAATCGGTCAAGCCCGAGGATCCGCGCCTGGCGCGCGCCGAGTTCCGCATGGTGGCCGCGCCGCGCCTGGCGCTGCGCGCCGCGGCCGAGGTGGCGCGCCAGGCCGGCTACGCGGTGCACCTGCTGGGCGACGCGCTGGAAGGCGAGGCCCGCGAGGTGGGCAAGCTCATGGCCGGCATGGCGCAATCGGTGGCGCGCCACGGCGAGCCTTTCGCCGCGCCCTGCGTGCTGCTGTCGGGCGGGGAGACCACGGTGACGGTGCGCGGCCAGGGCCGGGGCGGCCGCAACGTCGAGTTCCTGCTGGCGCTGGGCCTGGCGCTGCGCGGCGAGCCCGGGGTGTGGGCGCTGGCCGGAGACACCGACGGCGTGGACGGCGCCGAGGACATCGCGGGCGCCGTGCTGCGCCCCGACACCCTGGAGCGCGCGCGCGCGGCGGGAATCCGCGCGGCCGACCGCCTGGACGACAACGACGGCCACGGCTTTTTCTCGGCCCTGGGCGACTCGGTGGTGACCGGCCCCACGATGACCAATGTGAACGACTTCCGAGCCATCGTGGTGCAGGGCCGCACGATGTCGCGCGATTGAGGCCGCGCGCCCCGCGCAGCCCGGCCGGGGGCGCGCGCCCCTGGGCTCACAGGGCCGGGCAGGCCGGAGCCCCCGCCCCGCGGAC
>DAIDHU010000108.1 GCA_027451915.1 Thiomonas sp.
CGGGCAATTCCAGCGCCTGGACCGCGTCGATCGCGGGGTTCGTCCGCCGTGCGGCGACCGCGTCGCCGGCCGCCTCGGGCGCGTCCATGAAACGCAGCAACCGGGCGGGGGGCAGGTCCTCGCGCGCCGCGAAAGCCCGCATCAGCACCGCGGCCACGAGTTCGGCGCGCTCCGAGCCGGCCACGCATAGCAGCGAGGAAGCGACGCCGCCGTGCGCGGCCGACGCGGCCGCATCGGGCTTCTCGCGCTCGCCGGTGATCTCCTCGCGCATCTCGCGTTCGACGCGCCGCACGCGTTCGAGGTCGATGCGCTCGCCGGATTCCAGGAAGGCCGACAGAAGCAACCGGCTGCACAGCGCGTTGATGCGCCGGGGCACGCCCTGCGTGGCCTCGTGGATGGCCGCGAAGGCCTCGTCGTCGAAGGCCGGACGGCCGCTCCAGCCCACGTGGCGCAGCCGATGCTCCACGTAGGCGCGCGTCTCCGGCGGCTCCATCGGGCCCAGGTGGCAACTGGCCAGCACGCGCTGGCGCAACTGTTCCATCTGCGGCAGGCGGATGATGTCGCGCAACTCGGGCTGCCCCACCAGGAAACTCTGCAGCAGGGCCTTGCTGCCGAACTGGAAGTTCGACAGCATGCGCAGCTCCTCGATCGCCCCCGGGCTCAGGTTCTGCGCCTCGTCGACGATCAGCAGGGCACGCCGGTTGGAGGTGGCCAGGTTGGCCAGGTAGGCCTCCAGCGTGACCAGCACCCTGGCCTTGCTCAAGCCCTCGACGTTGATGCCGAAGGCCAGCCCGACCGCCGACAACAGATCGTCCGCGCCGAGCTGAGTACTGACGATCTGCGCGGCAACGATCTTCGCCGGGTCCAGCTCCGCCAGCAGCGCCCGCAGCAGCGTGGTCTTGCCGGCCCCGATCTCCCCCGTGACGACGATGAAACCCTCGCCCTGGAAGGCGCCGAAGCGCAGGTACTGGTACGCGGTGGCGTGGCCCTTGCTCTCGAAATAGAAACCGGGATCGGGATGGATCTGGAACGGCGGTCCGCTCAGGCCATAGAACTGCTCGTACATGTCGGCGTGCCGGCGCGGGATCAGAACCGGTGGACCAGGCCCGCGAAAATCGCCGTCTCGCCGGTATCGCCGACCACGGTGGAGCGCAGCAGACGCCGGCGCGCACCAATCAGTCCGATGGTGCCCGGCGTGAACTTGTGGTCGAGCTGCAGGATCAGCGAGGACTGGCGGGCGCTGGTGCCTTCGTTCAACCCAAATCCGGTGTCGAGTTCACGTTGCAGGGTGACGTTCATCGTGTCCAGCGGCGTCAGGCGGTGACCGTAATTGAATGCGGCCCCGGTCTGGATGTTGTCGTTCGACGCGCTCTGGACCAGCTGAAGCAGCTGCTGCCCCGGCAGGAACAGGTCCTCCCGGCGGTTGCGGTACAGCGACAGCGCGTAGCTGTCGCGCTCGTGCAGCAGCAGCACGGTCGCCACCGCGCTGTTCTGCAGCACCGTCGACGAGGTGTAATAGCCGCCGGCGGTGGAAAGCCCGGCCGGAAGTCCGGAATCGCCCAGGAGGCTCTGCACCATCTGCGCCCGCTGCAGGGGATTCGGATACTGGGACGTGAGCAGGCCGTCCAGCAGCGTGCTGATGTTGGTCGCGGAACTAGTGTTGCCACTGAGCGGCGCCAGATAGCTCGCCAGGCCTCGCGCCAGGTTCAGCGTGTAGCGCAGCAGCGGCGTTCCACCGGTCGCCGCGAAGTCCCACCCGGTGCCGAAGAATCGATGCTCGACGGTGGCGTCCACGCGCTGCTGCTGGTTGGGCCGCCACTGGGTGCGCACACCGTAGATGCCGGCCGTTTCGTCGGCTTGATAGGCCTGCGCCTTTTCCCGCCCGCCGATCACGCCCACCACCCATTGCGGCGTGACCGCGTAATTCAGGGTGCCGCGCGCGGTGGTGTCGCGAAAGGACGCGTAGGGCTGATCCGTGTAGGTCGAGTAGCTCTGCTCGGCCACCAGGCCGTAGCCCCAGTCCAGGGGCGTCTGGTCCAGGCGCACGAGCTGGTCCAGGTAGCGCCCGCCGACGACACCGCTCTGCGCGCCCGTGTTGCTCACGTGGGTCCACGTGGCGTCGCTGTGCGCCTGCAGGCGCAGGCCGGGCTGCAGCTCGCGGTCGATGTACGGCTTCACTTGCCATTGGGTGCTGGTGTAGCGCGGCCCCTGCAGCGGCCCACCCTGGCCCACGTACGGGCTGATGGCCGCCTGCTGCGCCAGCATGCCGGCGTCGAAATACACGAAGTGGTCGACCACTTCGCTGTGCAGCTTGGCGCTGCCGTCGGGCGCCACCAGGCTGGGCTCGGTGCCGCCGCGGTAGTACATCCCGTGCAGGCCGATGTCGGCCTGCACCTGCCAGCGCGCGTGCTCCGAGACCAGGAACAGCCGCGGCGCGACCTCGATCAGGGTATCGCTGCGCGGAGCCCCGCCCAGGCCGTAGTTGGAATTGTCGGTCTGCGTGACCAGCACCGACACCGACGGCGCCACGTACGTGGTGGGCGGGCTCGCCTGTGCACCGGCCCCCGAAGCCGCCTGCAGCGGCCCGCTCACGCGCGGAATCACCTGGGCCTGCGCCGCCGCGGCGGCGGTCGCCCCGGCGCACAGGGCCAGCACGGCGCGGGCTACCCCATGCATGCGAAGCTTCATGGCATCAACTCCCCGACGGCGCGGATCAGAACCAGCCCTGCGGAATCATGATCGTGTCCCCCGGCAGCAGCGGAACGTTGTCGACCATCATGCCCCGGTGCAACAGGTCGCCCAGGTGCAGGCTGTAGGATTTGCCGTCGCGGATCAGCACCGCCGCGTTGCCGTCCGCGTACGGCGTCAGGCCGCCCGCGGCGATCATCGCGTCGAGCACCGTCATCTTGTCCCGGTAGGGAATGGTCTGCGGCTTCGCCGCGGCCCCGACGATCGAGATCTGCTGACCGAAGGCACCGTGGAAATTGCTCACGACCACGGTGACCACCGGCTCGCGCACGTATTTCGCGATGTGTTCGCGAATCTTCGCCGCGAGTTGATCCGGCGTGAGCCCGGCCGCCTGCAGGCCGTCGACCAACGGCGCCGAGATGCGCCCGTCCGGGCGAACCTGCACCGTGGTGGACAGATCCGGGTTCTGCCAGACCCCGATGTGCAAGGTGTCGCCGGGGCCTATGACGTAGTGGTAATCCGACATCGACACCTGCTTCGGAGCCGGCGGGAAGTTGTTCGTGGCACAGGCACCAAGCGCCAGCGCGAGCACGCAGGCGCACCAGGCCGCAAGTCGGCGGGGTCCCCAGGCAGTAAGAATTGATTTCATCGCGGCCATTTTCGTGAAGGAATTCACACTCGCCGGGCCTTTCCGAAAATCCGGACGGTGACGGCGCAACAAAACGGCGCAAACATAACGCCGACTACAGTGCATCGCAGTCTATTTCACGAGCCTGGATCAAAATCTCCCCATATCGAGGGGATGACTGAATCCACTGTGCATGCAAACATACTGCATTCGTGGAGATCTGCCGATCGCGGACTTGTCCGCGCATGAGCAATCCATCCGAAAAACAACGGCGAAGGTCCGCGCCGAATGCCTTCGTGCGAGGCCGCGAAGCTTCCGACGCACAGGCGCCGGGCACGCGGCGCAACGGGAAAGCCACACAACATGATCCGGGTCTTCGACCACTACGTGCCCACGCGTACGGTGCTGGAGCTGAGCATGGACTTCATGCTCCTGCTGCTGGCGGCCATCGGCTCCGGCGTCACGCTGGCGGCCGTCTCGGGCGCGCCGCTGCACGCGGCCGACCTGGTCGGCTCCCTGCTCCCCGAGGCTCTTTCCTTCGCGCTGGTCATGCTGCTGCTGCTCGCCGCCTTCGGCGCCTACCAGCGCGAGCGCGTGGGCTCCCTGCGCGCGCTGCTGCTGTGCATGCTGCTGGCCACCTTCGTCAGCGTGGGCCCGCTGTTCTTCCTGGTGCTGCAACTCAGCGAGGCCGAGCAGCACCCGCTGCATTTCCTGGGTCTGGCCTACGTCTACCAGTTCGTCGCGCTGCTGCTCATCCGGCGCCCCCTGATGAACGCGCATGCCCGCGGCCTTTGGAACCGCAAGGTGCTGCTCATCGGCTGCGGAGCCGAGGCGCTGTCCGTAGCCGCGGACATCGCGCAGCGCGGCGGCGGCGCCTACGACCTGGTGGGCTTCTATCCCTCGGGCCACGACGACGGCCCGGCGCTGGGCCTGCCGGCCCCGGTGCTCGACCAGACCCGGCCGCTGGCGGCGCTGGCCAGCGAGCACTCCATCGACGACATCGTGGTCGCGGTGCGCGAGCAGCGCGGCGGCGTGCTGCCGCTGCGCCACCTGCTGGAATGCCGCACCCTGGGCGTCGCCGTGCATTCCCTGGCCACCTTCAGCGAGCGCCTCAAGGGCGAGGTGCCGCTGGACAGCCTGAAGGCCAGCTGGCTGATCTACGGCAACGGCTTCGCGCAGGGCTGGATGCGCACCACGGTCAAGCGCCTGTTTGACGTGATCGTGGCCCTGGTGCTGCTGGCGCTGACCTGGTGGATCATGCTGCTGGCGGCGCTGGCGATTTTCATCGAGGACGGCGCGCCGGTGCTGTTCCGCCAGGAGCGCGTGGGCCGCGCGGGCAAGACCTTCAACGTGCTCAAGTTCCGCAGCATGCGCACCGACGCCGAGAAGGACGGTGTGGCGCGCTGGGCGCAGGCCAACGATTCGCGCGTGACCCGGGTCGGACGTTTCGTGCGCAAGACCCGCATCGACGAACTGCCGCAGCTGTTCAACGTGCTGCGCGGCGAAATGAGCCTGGTCGGCCCCCGCCCCGAGCGCCCGAGTTTCGTCGAGCAGCTCACCGAGCAGATTCCCTTCTACGCCATCCGCCACAGCGTCAAGCCGGGGCTGACCGGCTGGGCCCAGGTACGCTTCTCCTATGGAGCCTCGCTGTCGGATGCGCGCCGCAAGCTGCAGTTCGACCTGTACTACGTGAAGAACCACTCCCTCGTGCTCGACGCGCAGATCCTGCTGGAGACGGTTCGCGTGGTCGTGTTCGGCGAAGGCGCGCGCTAAAGCCTCGCCAGCGGCGCGGCCCCGGGTGTCGGCGCCGCGCCTTGTCCTCCAACCCCAACTTGAATGGTGA
>DAIDHU010000109.1 GCA_027451915.1 Thiomonas sp.
CGAGCGTTTGATGAGTTTCATGGCCGAGCCCTGCGTATTTCACGCGGTGGGCGGCCCGGAGGTTCTCGGACGCAGTTTCCACGGGCGCGACGAGGTGCGCGCCGGCTTCGAGCTGGCCTGGAAGACCTTTCCCGACGCCGCCTGGCTGGACCCGGTGCACTTCGTTTGTGGCGACCGCGGGGTCACGGAGTCGACCTTTCGCGGCACCCGCGCCGACGGCCTGCGCATCGAGGCCCGCATGGTCGATGTGTTCACCTTCGCCGACGGCCGCATCGCGGTGAAAAACGCGTTCCGCAAGGAACGCATCCCGGCTCGCTGACGGAGGCACCCTCGATGAGCGCGATCCCCGAACCGCGAGGCCAGAACATGAACCTTTCCGCGCCCCCTCCTTCCGGCCCGCCCGCGCGCAAGACGCGCCTGCGCCTGGCTCCGCAATGGATCACCGTGCTCGTGCTGCTGGGCGCGTTGGTGGTGTGGCAACTGGTCGCCGTGGCCGGCGTGTTCCCGCCCTTCGCGCTGCCTTCGCCGGTGGCGGTCTGGCAGTCCTTCGTGGCCATCCTGCGCCAGGGCTATGGCGGACAGTCCTTGAGCGCCGACATCGGCATCAGCTGCTTTCGCATTCTGGTGGGTTTTGTCGGCGCCATTGTCATCGGGGTTCCGGTGGGCCTGCTGATGTCGCGCAACAAGGTGGTGTTCGACATCGTCGACCCGCTGCTGCAGTTCGTGCGCCCGGTGCCTCCGCTGGCCTACATCCCCCTGCTGGTCGTGTGGTTCGGCATCGGCGAGCTTCCCAAGGCCATCCTGATCCTGGTGGGCACGATTCCGGTGATCATCATCGGCACCATCTCCGGGGTGAAGAGCACGCCGCCGTTGCGGGTTTCGGTGGCGCGCACTCTGGGCGCGAGCAACGCGCAGATTTTCCGCAAGGTGATCCTGCCGTCCGCGATGCCCGAGATCTTCACCGCCATGCGCGTGGGCATCGGCGTGGCCTGGACCTGCCTGGTCGCGGCCGAGCTGATCGCCGCCAGCAGCGGGCTGGGCTGGCTGGTGCAGTTCGCCGGACAGGCCCTGCAGGTGAGCATTGTCATCGTCGGCATCGTGATCATCGGGCTCATCGGCTACGCCATGGAACTGGTGATCCGCAAGATCGAGAGCCTGGTCGTGCCCTGGCGCGGCCACGGCTGAGGCCTTCGCGATTCCAGCATTCGTCCAAGGCCCGCAGGGCTTCGAGTACATCCCCCCAACGCAGGAGAGAGCACATGAACAAGCGATCCTGGATGCGCGGCGCGCTCGCCGCCTGCACCCTGGCGGCAGGCCTGGTCCCCGTGGCGGCCCGCGCCGCCGGGCAGCCCGAGGTGATCATCGGCTACGAGAACAACGGCGCCGACCCCTACATGGTGTCGATGGCCCAGCACCTGTTCGAGAAGAACATGCACGCCCGGGTGCAGTACAAGCTGTTCAGCTCCGGCCCGGCGGCGATGAGCGCGCTGGCCTCGAACAGCCTGACCTTCATGTGCGGCCTGGGCGTACCGCCGCTGGTCACCGCGATCGCGCAAGGCCTGCCGATGACCATCGTGTACAACCAGGAGCGCTACACGACGGCCGCGGGCATCGTGGTCAAGCCCGGCAGCCACATCACCACGGTGGCCGGCCTGAAGGGCAAGAAGATCGCCATCGTCGCCGGCTCGCAGTCCTCCTTCGAACTGGCGACCTTCCTGCAGGAGGCGCATGTGCCCTATGACTCGGTCACCCAGATCAACATGGCGCCGCCGCAGATGCGCACCTCCTGGGTCACCGGCGCGATCGATGCGGCCATCGTGTGGGATCCGGTGTTCAGCGCGCTGCAGGCGGCCGGGGGCCAGGTGCTCAAGACCGACGGCGACCTTCCGCGCACGGCCTCGAGCTACAACGTGTGCATCGCCGACTCCAAGTGGGCGGCCGCCCACCCGGCGCTGGCCCGCGGTTTCGTCGCGGCCCTGGACCAGGGCTACCAGATGACCCGCAAGGACCCCGAGAAGGCCATCGCGGACATGGCCCGCGAGACCGGGGTGACGGTGCCCGTGGCGCGCAAGGAACTGGCCGGCTACGAGTTGTTCTCGGGGGCCGACCAGAGCTCCCCCAAGGGCATGGGCCAGGGAGCGGGGGTGGAGACCTCGGCCACCTACATGACCCTGGTGAACACGGCCAAGGTGCTGCAGCAGATCGGGCGCATCCAGCAGGTGCCGGCGAGTTTCGCCGACAACGTCGCCCCGCAGTATTCCGGGCATTGAACCAGCGCTTCAGGCGCGGGGCGGCGCGAGCCGCCCCGCCGAGGACAGGCACGTGAACATCGTCATCGATTCCCTGTACAAGACCTTCGGCTCGACCACGGCGCTGGAGAACATCAACCTGCAGTTCCAGGGCGGTGAATTCGTCACCGTGCTCGGATCTTCCGGTTGCGGCAAGACCACCTTGCTGCACCTGCTGGCCGGGCTCACCACGCCGTCGCGCGGGGCCATCTACATCGACGGCGAGGTCAAGAGCCGGCCGGGGGCGGACCGTGTGGTGGTGTTCCAGCAGGCGGGGCTGTACCCCTGGCTGAACGTGCAGGACAACATCGAGTTCGGACTCGAGCTGCAGGGCATGGCGCGCGCCCAGCGCAGGCGCGAGAGTTCGGAGATCCTGCGCATCATCGGCCTGGAGGGCTTCGCGCGCCACAAGCCCTACGAGTTGTCCGGAGGCATGCAGCAACGCGTGGCGATCGCGCGTGCGCTGGTGATGAAGCCCAAGGTGCTGCTGATGGACGAGCCCTTCGGCGCGCTGGACGCGCAGACCCGCGCCTCCATGCAGTCCTTCCTCACCTCGCTGTGGGAGAAGCTGCAGTGCACCATCGTGTTCATCACCCACGACATCGACGAGGCGATCTTCCTGGGCACGCGCCTGGTGGTGCTGTCCGCGCGCCCGGGCCGGGTGGCGCTGGACGTGCCCGTCGAGCTCGAACGCCCGCGCAGGCCCGAGACCAGCTTCGAGCCCCAGTTCCTGGAGCTGAAAAAGCAGGCCATGGGCATCCTGGCCCATTGAGGGGCGGGTGGCCGCCGCCCCGGCGCCGCTCAGGCGCCGGCCTGCAGCTCGCGGATCAGCGCGCCCAGCAGCGCGATGCCCGGCTCGATGGCCTTGTCGGGGATGGACTGCCAGCCCAGGCGCATGAAGGGGCCCGGGGCCGGCTGCTCGAAAAAGAACACGTCGCCGGTCTCGATCAGCACCCCGGCGGCGGCGGCGCGGCGCGCCAGCTCGCCGGTGTCGATGCCGTCGGGCAGGCGCAGCCAGCACGAACCTCCGCCGATGACCGGCGTGACCACGCACTGCGGAGCGTGCCGGGACAGGGCCTCGAGGGCCGCCTGGCTGCGCTGCTGCTGGGTCATGGCGATGCGCCGCAACTGGGCGTCGTGGTGCCCCAGGGACAGGAACAGCGCGAAGGCGCGCTGCACGAAGGCCGAGGGATGGCGCAGCATCAGGCGGCGCAGCGCGCGCAATTCCCGCGCCAGGGCGGCCGGGGCGACGATATAGCCCAGGCGCAGCCCCGGTGCCCAGCTCTTGGACAGGCTGCCGATGTAGATCACGCGATGGCTGTGGTCCAGGCTCTTGAGCGCGGGAATGGGCTCGTCGCCATAGCGGTTCTCGCTCTCGAAGTCATCCTCGATGATGATCAGGTCGTTGCGGTCGGCCCATTGCAGCAGCTGGCGCCTGCGCTCCAGCGGCATGGTCACCCCCGTGGGGCATTGGTGGCTGGGCGTGACGTACAGGTAGTCGGCCTGCTCCAGTCGCTGGTCCACGGGCAGGCCGTCGGCGTCGACGTCGATGGGAACCAGGCGCGAGGTGCGCGCGGCGAAGATGTTGCGTGCGTCGGGGTAGCCGGGGTTCTCCAGCGCCAGCGTGATGGACTCGCCCAGCAGCAGGTCGGCCACCATGTACAGGGCATGCTGCGCCCCCACGGTGACCACGATCTCCTCCGCCTGCGCCCATACCCCGCGGCGCGGAAGGACGCGGGTCCGGATCTGCTGCACCAGGGTCTCGTCGTCGCGGTTGATGTGGTCCGGAGCCCAGTCGCGGATGTCGAGCACGGACAAGGCCTTGAGGCAGCATTCCCGCCAGTTTGCGGTGGGAAACAGCGAAGCGTCGAACTGACCGTACAGGAAGGGGTAGGGGAATTTCTGCCAGTCGGCCGGCTTGTGGATGCTGCGCTGGCGCGTCGGCTGCAGGCGCAGGCGGCCTTCCCAGTCGATGGGCGCCAAGGAGGCGCCGCCGCCCGCGGCATCCGGGTCGCGCGCGCGCAGCCCGGCCACGAACTGCGCGTTCACGAAATGCCCGCTGCGCTGGCGCGACAGCAGGTAGCCCTCGTCGGCGAGCTGCTTGTAGGCCAGCACCACGGTGTTGCGCGCCACCCCGAGTTGTTCGGCCAGTTCGCGCCCGGAGGGCACCGGCGTGCCGGGCTCGACCAGGCCGTCGAGGATGGCCGAGACCAGCATTTCGCGGATCTGTCCCTGCAGGCTCAGGTTGCTGCGAGCGCTTCGCTGCAGCAGTTGTTTCCACAGCAGGGTATGGGTGCGGTGGTTCATCGTCGGCAGCCGCGGGGGCCCGCCGCGGCGCATGCGCGCGCGGCGGGCGCGGGTTCAGTTCAGGCCATGGCGCCTGCGGTACTCGCCGAACATGTCGTCCATGCTCGGTTCGTCCGGCGCGCAGGGCGTGGCGACTCGCGTGATGTTGAGAAAGTGCCTGTAGTTCAGGTTGTCGGAAATGCTGTTGCGCCCCCAGGTGCCGCAACCCATGGACAGCGAGAAGGGCAGTCCGTTGTCGAAGCTGCCGCCGGTGGCGAAGCAGTGCGCCTGGTTGACGATGATGCGGCAGGCGGGCATGCCAAGACCCATGCTCAGCGCGCGCTCCGGGCGTTGCGAGTGCAGCCCGATGGAGTGGCCCGCTCCCTCGTAGGCGTAGATGGCGCGCACGATGTCCTGCGCGTGTTCGAAATCGCGCGCGCGGTACACCGTCAGTACCGGGGAGAGCTTTTCGCCCGAGAAGGGGTGCTGTTCGCCGGTGCCGCTTTCCTCGACCATGAGAAAACGCGCCTGCTCGAAGGCCTCGCCTCGCAGTCCGGCCAGCGCGGCGATCACCGGCGCGGACTTGGCCGTGACCGCGGGCGACAGCTTGCCTGCGGGCCACATGGTGTCCTGCAGGCGCTGCTTCTGGGCCGCGTCCAGCAGCACGCCGCCCTGCGCGCGCAACGCCTCGAGCATGCGCTCGTACACGGCCTCGACGATCACCACGCTGTTTTCGGAGGAACAGCTGGTGGCGTTGTCGAAGGTCTTGGAGCGCCGGATCCTGTGCGCCGCCTGCTCCAGCTCGGCGGTCTCGTCGACGATCACGGCCACGTTGCCCGCGCCCACGCCGATGGCCGGGGTTCCGCTTTCGTAGGCTGCGCGCACGTTGTTCTGCGAGCCGGTCACCACCACCAGGTCCACCTGGCGCATCAGCTCCTGCGTGGCCGCCTTGTTCACGGGGGCCGGCAGCTGCTGCACCAGATCGCGCGGCGCGCCCACGCGATCGAGTTCCTCGGCCATGTAGCGCAGCAGCAGGGTGCTGGTGCCGTAGCCCTTGGGCGAGGGCGCCAGGATCACGGCGTTGCGCCCCTTGAGGGCGTTGATGATCTTGTTGGCCGGGGTGGCGCCGGGGTTGGTCGACGGCGTCACCGCGCCGACCACCCCGACCGGACGGGCGATCTCGATCAGCCCCTTGGCCTTGTCCTCGGAGATCACTCCCACGGACTTGCGTCCGCGCAGGTCGCGCAGCAGCCCCAGGGTCTTGCGGTGATTCTTGATCACCTTGTCCTCGACATTGCCCAGGCCGGTGTCGGCCACCGCGAGTTCGGCCAGCGCGCGGTTGCGGGCCGGCTCCATGATGGCCCAGCCGGCGGCGAGCACCACCTCGTCGACCTGTTCCTGGCTGAAGCTCTCGTACACGCGTTGCGCGGCCCGGGCCCGCGCCACGCAGTCGGCCACCTGGCGACGCACGTCGTCGAGCTCGGGTGCTGGGGAAGTCTTCCTGTCCATGCTGCAATCCTCGATGCTGGGGTGAAGGGGGCGCGCAGGCGCCGCGGTCAAAGGGGGCCGTGCTTGGGCTCAGGCGGCCGCGTCGACCGCTGGCTCCTGCGCCGGCGAACGCGCCTTGCGCGACGACGCTGGCACCATCTCGGCGATGGCGTCCGCCGCCTCGCGCATGGCCGGCACATGGCGCAGCAGCGCCTCGATGTCGTAGCGGGCCAGGGGCGCCTGCACGGCGACAGCGCCCCAGGCCCTGTAGGCATCGCGCATGACCGGCACGGCGATGGACACCATGCCCTGGATGAACTCCTGGTCGTTCATGCCGATGCGCCGGCGGCGCGTATCGCTGAGTTCCTGGCGCAGGCGCGCCGGATCGGTGATGGTGCGCTCGGTCATCTTGCGCAGGGGCAGCGAGTCGACGATGCGGTTGCGCATGGCCGCGGGCTGCAGGCTGAGCAGCAATTTGCCGCTGGAAGTGCAGTGCAGGGGGACGTGGGAGCCGGGTTGCAGGTGCATGCGCAGCGGGGAGTCCGTCTCGACGCGGTCCAGATAGACGATCAGGTCGCCGTCCAGCGCCGTCAGGTTGACCGTCTCGCCCAGGCGTTCGCCGAGCTTGCGCAGCACCGCGCGGCGCGCCGTCGCGGGGCCTGTGTGCATCAGCGCCGACACGCTCATCTGGCGCACCCGCGG
>DAIDHU010000110.1 GCA_027451915.1 Thiomonas sp.
CGCGACCGCGGCGAGCAGCGCGTGCGCCAGCGCGGGCGACGGCGCCAGCAGCATCCAGGCGGTGAAACTCAGCACGGCCACCGCCAGCACCGCGGGCGTGAACACGCGCACCACGCGGTCGGCCAGGCCCTGGATGGGCAGCTTGCCCCCCTGTGCCTGCTCGACCAGGCGGATGATCTGCGCCAGCACGGTATCGGCACCCACCGAGGTGGCACGAAGCACCAGCAGGCCCTGCTGGTTCACGGTGCCCGCGCGCACCACGCTGCCGGGCTGCTTGTCCACCGGGATCGGCTCGCCGCTGAGCATGGACTCGTCCACGTGCGAGTTGCCCTCGAGCACCTCGCCGTCCACCGGCATGCGCTCGCCGGGGCGCACCACCACCTCGTCGCCCGGCCGCACCTGATCGATCGGCACCTGGCGCTGCTCGCCGTCGCGCCGCACCCGTGCGTCGCGCGACTGCAGGCGCGCCAGCGAACGCATGGCCTGGGAGGCCCGGCCCTTGGCCAGTTCCTCCAGATACTTGCCGAACAGCACGGCGGCGACGACCACCGCGGCGGAGTCGAAATACACCTGCCGGGCCTGAGGCGGCAGCAACTGCGGAAGCAGTAGCACCACCATGCTGAACAGCCAGGACACCCCGGCGCCAGTGGCGACCAGGGAATTCATGTCCGGCGACAGATGCCGGTAGGCGATCCAGCCAGTGCGGAAAAACCGCCGTCCGGGGCCGAACAGCACGATGCTGGCCAGCAGCGCCTGGATCCAGTCGCCCAGTCGAGGCAGCGGCGTGGCCGCCCGCAGACGCTCGGCCACGCCCGGCAGCAACATGCCTCCCATCGCGATGGTCGCGACCACCGCCGCGAGCCCGGCTGCCAGCCAGGCGTCGCGACGCATGGTGCGCAGCAGTTCGCGCTTGTGCGCGTCGGCATCGACGGCGGCCCGTGCCGCGTCGGCATCGCGCAGCGTGGCCCGATAGCCGGCGGCGTGCACGGCGTCGACCAGCGCCTGCGCCTGCACGCTGGCCGGAATGCACTCCACGGCGGCCGTCTCGGCAGCCAGGTTGACGTCGGCTCGCAGCACGCCTGGCACCGCGCGCAACGCGCCTTCGACACGCGCCACGCACGAAGCGCAGGTCATGCCCTGGATGTCGAAGTCCAGGCGGGCCGTGCGCGGCGTGTAGCCGCTGGCTGCCACCGCCTGGACCAGCGCCCGCGCGTCGGTACGTGCCGGGTCGTAGCGCATGCGCGCACGCTCGGTCGCCAGGTTCACGCTGGCATCGACGCCGGGCAACGCGTTCAGCGCGGACTCCACGCGGGCACTGCACGACGCGCAGGTCATTCCTTCCACGTCGAGCGAGAGTTCGCAGCTGGCCGGTGCGAGGTCGGCATCCGGCGCGCCGACTCGGGGCGCCGGGTTCAGCGCGGCGGTCATGATGGCTCCACGCCGGACGAACACAGCGCCGCGACGATCGGACATTCGGCCAGCGGGCCGTGCCCGGGGCAGCTCTGCAACAGGCGCTGCAGACCTTCACGCAGGCGCTGCAGGTCGGCGATGCGCTGGTCGATCTGCGCCACGCGCTGCTCGGCGATCGCCCGCACCTGCGCCATGTCGCCATCGCCGGCTGCATGCAGTCCGAGCAGCTGGCGGATCTCGGGCAGCGAAAAGCCCAGCGCCTGCGCTCGGCGAATGAACTGCAGGCGCTGCAGTGCCGCGCTGTCGTACAGGCGATAGTTGGAGTCGCTTCGCCGGCTCGGCTCGATCAGGCCGAGGCGCTCGTAATGCCGAAGCGTCTCGGGCGCCAGCCGCGCGCTGCGCGCGAGTTGCCCGATGGTGAGATCGCAGGTGGCGTTCATGGTGCCCGACGAATCCGGTTGATCATCATGTCAACATTGTAGTCGGTTGTAGACTTTAGACGTTGTCAGGTATCAAGGTCGATTTCGGGAAGCCGTGGCATACTTGCTCGCTTCGCGTCGCCGACGCGCGCCCGCACCCGAACCCTGCGATGTCCTTGCACACCTGGCTGCTGTACCTGGTCACCGTGTCGGTGATCAGTGCCATTCCCGGCCCCAACATGCTGCTGGTCATGAGCCATGGCGCGCGCCACGGGCTGCGCCGCTCCACCGCAACGATGGCCGGCTGCCTGTGCGCGCTGCTGCTGATGATGAGCGTGTCGGCGGCCGGCCTGGGCATGTTCCTGAAGGCCTGGCCCGCGCTGTTCGACGGCCTGCGGCTGGCGGGCGCCGCCTATCTGGTTTGGCTGGGGGTTCGCACATGGCGGGCCGCGCCCGGCGCGCAGGCCGCCGGGCAAGCTGAGGCCGAGCCGGCGGCACGCGCCGTCGGGCCCGGCCGCTGGGCCCTGTTCCGCAACGGCTTCGCGGTGGCCAGCAGCAACCCCAAGGCGATCCTGTTTGCCGCCGCGCTGCTGCCGCAGTTCATCGACCCGCACGCACGGGCGCTGCCGCAATTCGGCGCGCTGCTGGGCAGTTTCGCGGTCATCGAGGTGAGCTGGTACCTGGTGTACGCCGGAAGCGGCGCACAACTCGCACGCTGGCTGCGCCAGGCCCGCGTGGCACGGGCCTTCGCACGAGTCACCGGCGGGCTGTTCGTGGGCTTCGGCACGGCGATGGCGCTACTCCACGACTGACCGGCCACCCCGTCCGGGGCGCACACCACCGGCCACCTCACCGGAGCTGCGGCGCGACCTTCGCCGGCGACGACAGCAGCCCGGATTCCAGACTCCGAATCCGCTCCTGCTCCATCTGCTGCCGGAGCAGCTTGCGCACGGAGCCGAAGGCAGGCGCCTTCACGGGGCGAACGGCGTTGAGCCACACCACATGCCAGCCCGAACTGGTCCGCACCGGCGAGGTCGTGTACTGACCAGCCCGCAAGGTCGGCACCACCTTGGACAGCGGCGCCGGGAGCTGCCTGGCGCGCACCCAGCCAAGGTCGCCGGCTTTCCAGCCGCCGCCCTTTCTCGCATATTGCTTCATCAAGCCGGCAAAGGAACTCCCACTCTTGAGCAACCCGATGACACGCGTGGCCTGGCTGGCGCTTGGCGCGATGATTTGTTGCACCTGATAAGCCTGCTTGCCATAGGACTTCACGAATCCTGCATAACGCGCGCGCAATTGCGCCTCGCTGATGGGGTGCTCGCGCAGCTGCTGCTGGACCAGCGCCCTGACCAGCACGGCCTGTTCCATCAGTTCGAGCTGAGCCTTCACCGTCGGCTGGCGCTGCAACCCCAGGCGCCGGGCCTGCTCGGCCATCGCGTTGCGCAGCACCAGTTGGTGGCGCGCCTTGGCCAGGAGTCGAGCATTGACTTTGCCATGGCTTTGTCTGGCGAGTCCTCGCGCGTAGGCCTGCACCAGTGCATCAGAGGGGGTGTAGGCGAACCAGGATCCGGGACGCCATGCGGCGCATCCGCCAAGGCCAGCGCCCACGACTAGCGCGATCACGAAACGACTCAGCGCCCTTTTGAAAAATCCCTTCATGGCAGCTCCTGCGGATTTTCATTGATTAACGATGGCTATTATTCGGGAAACCATGGGGATGTTTTGATAACCACCCCTTAATATGGTGTTGAAATCTCGGAGAAGACCGCCAAGGCAGGAATCGACGCGCTGCGCGAGCGCGGCATGGCGATGAACCCTGCGGGTTTTCACGGGTAGGCACGGCTTGCGGCGCGCGCCCGCCCACTCCTATCATTGACCGACCGGTTGGTTGAATTTGCTTTGAGCCGGTCCTTCCGTCGTCCCGGCTCGCTGCCGGGCGACGCCACGGTCGCCCCCAGGATGCATTGCCCATGTACACCCAAGCCATGGACCTCGGTCCACAGGAAAGCGAACAGGCTCCGCGCCATGCCGCCGAGCAGGAATTGCTGCGCCGCTTCGACGCCCGCATCGACGACGCAGGCTTCATCGAGGCGAAGGACTGGATGCCCGAGCACTACCGCAAGACCCTGGTGCGCCAGATCAGCCAGCACGCCCATTCGGAGATCGTCGGCATGCTGCCCGAGGGCAACTGGATCTCGCGCGCGCCGACCCTCAAGCGCAAGGCCATCCTGCTGGCCAAGGTGCAGGACGAAGGCGGGCATGGCCTGTACCTGTACGCGGCCGCCGAGACCCTCGGCACATCGCGCGACGAGCTGCTCGACGCGCTGCACGACGGACGCGCCAAGTACAGCTCGATCTTCAACTATCCCACGCTGACCTGGGCCGACGTGGGCGTGATCGGCTGGCTGGTCGACGGCGCCGCGATCATGAACCAGGTGCCGCTGTGCCGCTGCTCGTACGCGCCGTACGCGCGGGCGATGATCCGCATCTGCCGCGAGGAAAGCTTCCACCAGCGCCAGGGCTTCGACGCACTGCTCACCATGATGCGCGACGGCACGCCGCGCCAGCGCGAGATGGTGCAGGACGCGGTGAACCGCTGGTGGTGGCCCAGCCTGATGATGTTCGGCCCGCCCGACAGCGCCAGCACGCACAGCGCGCAGAGCATGCGCTGGGGTATCAAGCGCATTTCCAACGACGACCTGCGCCAGAAGTTCGTCGACGCCACGGTGGAACAGGCCAAGGTGCTGGGTGTGGGCCTGCCCGACCCGCTGCTGGCGTGGAACGAGCAGCGCGGGCATTACGACTTCGGGCCCATCGACTGGGAGGAGTTCCGCCGCGTGGTAGCCGGCGACGGCCCGTGCAATCGCGAGCGCCTGGCTGCCCGCGTGCAGGCCTGGGAGCAAGGTGCCTGGGTGCGCGAAGCCGCGCAGGCCCATGCCGCCAAGGCCGCCGCGCGCGCCACCCCGCTGGCCGCCTGAACACGCGCGTCGGCGCACAACCCGAAACACCGAGGAGTACACACGATGAGTGAGCAAGGCAACGCGGCCGAGTGGCCGCTGTGGGAAGTCTTCGTGCGCAGCAAGGCGGGGCTCGACCACAAGCACTGCGGCAGCCTGCATGCATCGGACCCGCGCATGGCGCTCGAGATGGCGCGCGACGTCTACACGCGGCGCCAGGAAGGCTGCAGCATCTGGGTGGTGCGCTCCGAGCACATCACCGCCAGCGACCCGGGCGACAAGGACATGTACTTCGACCCCATGGAAGACAAGGTGTATCGCCACCCCACCTTCTACAAGCTGCCGGCCGAAGTCGACCACATGTGAGAAGCCGCGACATGCAAGAGTCCATCCGAGTTTCCCAGGCCCCCGATCTGCGCTATCTGCTGCGCCTGGGC
>DAIDHU010000111.1 GCA_027451915.1 Thiomonas sp.
TGCTCGGCTGGGCATGGCCGCCGACATAGCCCAGCGCGTCGCCGAGGGTGATCACCCCGGCGATCGACAGCATGCCGAACACCGCGGCGACGCGGAAGGAGCGGCGCGCCAGTTCCAGGTGGCGCCCGCGCAGCATGTACCAGGCGCTGATGCCCATCACGTACACCGCGGCGGTGACGTAGCCGGCCAGGCTGGTGTGCACGAACTTGGCCTGCGCTTCCTCGCTGAACAGCAGCGACGGCAGGCTGGCGAGCTCCATGCGCATGGTGATCGGGTTGAACTGCGCGCCCTGCGGGTCCTGCATGAAGGCGTTGGCCACCAGGATCCACAATGCCGAGAGGTTGGCGCCGAGCGCCACCAGGTAGGTGACGACCAGGTGCTGCATGCGGCTCAGGCGCTTCCAGCCGAAGGCCATCAGGCCGACGAACGTCGACTCGAGGAAAAAGGCCATCAGTGCTTCCAGGGCCAGCGGGGCGCCGAAGATGTCGCCGACGAAGCCCGAATAGAAGGACCAGTTGGTGCCGAACTCGAATTCCAGGGTCAGGCCGGTGGCCACGCCCAGCGCGAAGTTCACCAGGAACAGCTTGCTCCAGAACTCGACCATGTGGCGGTAGATCGCGCGCCCGCTGAGCACGTAGACGGTCTCGATGGCCGCCAGCAGGAAGCCCAGGCCCAGCGTGAGGGATACGAACAGGAAGTGGTACAGCGCGGTGACGGCGAATTGCCAGCGCGACAGCAGGACCACGTCGGGGTCGATCATCGGCGGTGCCTGGGAGCTGGATCGGCCTTGAGGGGGCGCGTGGAGCGGGGGCGTCCGGGCTGCGCGGGCCTGGAGCAACGGGCCTGGAGCAACGGGCCTGGAGCAACGGGCCCGGAGCAACGGGCCCGGAGCACCGGGCGGGTCTGGTGCGACCCAGGCCCTGCGCGGCGGCCCGCACGGCTCGCGAAGGCGATACCTTAGGGGCAAGCCTCGTGGCCGGCACGCGGCGCAGCCAGAGCCCGGGTTCCCGACACGGAAGCCAGGTTTTCAGCGTGCAGGTCGGCAATATGTCGGCGATGCGCTGGCAATGCGTCGGCGACACTGGTTGTAGCCGCGCGGGCGCTTTATGCTGTGGGCATCCGCGGGTCCGCGGCTGCTCCCCGGGCCGTTGCGGCTTTCCAAGCGGCATCGCCGCTGCACGCCATGATGTACAAGTTCCGATCCCGCGCCGACTCCGATCTGTTCATGAACCAGGCTCCGGCCGAGCGCATCCTGGGCATCATCGGCAAGCAGCCCGCGCCGCAGGGCATCATCGAGCCGGCCGACATGGAGCGCGCCATCGCCGCCTTGCAGGCGGCCGTGGAGGAGGACGAGCGTTCGCGCGGCGGTGACGCGGCGCAGGGCGGCGCGCCGGCCGCGGGCCAGGCCATCACGCTGCGCCAGCGCGCCTGGCCGTTCCTGCAGCTGCTCAAGCGCAGCCAGGAAGCCGACACTCCGGTGGTGTGGGGCGTTTGACCCCTTCGTCGACCGCCTCGTCCGCCGCGCCGGCTGCGCTGAGCCCGGAACAGCGCCGCGTGCTGTTCGCCTCGGCGCTGGGCACGGTGTTCGAGTGGTACGACTTCTATCTCTATGGTTCGCTGGCCGGGATCATCGGCGACGAGTTCTTCGCCGGGCTGGACCGGGGTTCGGCCTTCATCTTCGCGCTGCTGGCCTTCGCCTCGGGCTTCCTGGTGCGCCCTTTCGGCGCGCTGCTGTTCGGCAGGCTGGGCGATCTGATCGGGCGCAAGTACACCTTTCTGGTCACCATCCTGCTGAT
>DAIDHU010000112.1 GCA_027451915.1 Thiomonas sp.
AACATCAGCCCCGCAAGGCTCGATTCCCGACGTTCCGCCACCGGCGGCCCCAGGCGTCCTTGGGCGTGCGATTTTTTGCCGACAATGCCAACCCGGAGACCGCATAGATCGAACCGCAAGCTCAAAACCTTCCGCGCGCCGGCAGCGCACTCTCGTGCTCCGGGCCCTCGCGGCACTCGCCGGGCCGGCGGCCCTGGTCCTGTCGGCGCCCGCCGCGGCGGCCGCGCAGGCGCAGGCGCCCGCCGGCTCGCCCATCAACTGGACCTTCTCCCTGGATTCCGAAGTCGTCGACAACCTCGGTGGCGGCATCGCGCCTGGCAGCGTGGGCGATACCCTGGTGCGTCTGGGCTTCGTGCTCGACGGCGGCGCGCTGGGCCTGCCGCAGGGGTCGCGCATCAAGGCAACGCTCCAGCGCACCCAGAGCGGGCAGCCCTCGGCCACGCGGGTCGGTGATGCGCAAAGCGTCACCAACATCGAGGCCGCCTCGCGCAGCCGCTTCTACGAACTCTGGTACGGGCAGCCGGTGGGCGCGCACTGGGAGCTGCGAGCGGGCCTGATCGCAGCCGACGCGCATTTCGACGTGCTCGACAACGCGGGCCTGCTGCTCAACGGCAGTTTCGGCGCCGAGCCGATCTGGTCGGGCGACACGGTGGCGCCCATATTCCCGATGTCGGGCATCGGGGCGATGGCCACCTTGCACGTCGGTGCGTGGACCAGCCGCACCGGCGTTTTCCAGGCCGATCCCCAGGATCGCTCGAGTGCGCTGCACCGGGGTTCGACGTGGATGGAGGAGGGCGCCTGGCACGGCAGCGGCACCTACAAGCTGGGCGCCTGGAGCTACCGGCCCGATGGGCCCGCCGAGGCGCAGCTGCCGCAGGCGAATTGGGGCGCCTACCTCAGCATGGACCAGCCGCTCGAGGGCGGCGACAACCCGCCGAGCGCCTTCGTGCGCGCGGGATGGAGCCCGAGGCGGGTGGGGGCCGTGGGCTACGATTTCGAGGCCGGCGTGCTGGTGCCGGGGCCGCTGCCCGGGCGGGCTCAGGACCAGTTCAGCCTGGGCGTGGCGCGGGCCCGGTTCCGCGGCCTGGGAACCGAGACGACCTACCAGATCGTGCTGGCGCCTCACCTGGCCCTGCAGCCCGACCTGCAATACGTGGTCCATCCGGACGGCACCTTGCCGTCGGCACTGGTGGCGACCCTGCGCCTGCACGTGGGATTCGAGTAGCGCGACCGCGACCGGCCGCGCCCCCGAGCCGCCTGGATTATGCAAGTCATTTGCATAACAAGCCGGACTCGCCTAGGCTGTGGTCTTGCACTGCTCGTGCTTTCGTGGCCTCCGGCCGACCCTGCCCATGCGTACCCGAATCCTCGCCCTCATCGTGGCCGCCGTCCCATGGGCACTGGCGCCTGCCGTGGCGCAGGGCGCCGCTGCGCCGGCGCCGGTGGCCGTCGTCGCCGCCGAGAGCACCTACGGATTGATCGCGCAAGCCGTGGGCGGCTCCTTCGTGCAGGTGCGCAGCGTCATCCACGACCCCAACGTCGACCCGCATGAGTTCGAAGCCTCGCCGCGCACCGCGCGGGAGGTCGCGCGCGCCTCCATCGTGCTGATGAACGGCATGGGCTACGACGACTGGATGCGCCGCATGCTGGCGGCCAATCCCTCCGCCACCCGGCAGGTGGTCGTCGCCGCGCAACTCGAGCGCGCGCGCCTGCTGCCGGACGGCAATCCGCACCTGTTCTACGACACCCAGGTGGCGGGCGCCATGGCCGCGCGGGTCGAGGCGCTGCTGGCGGGGCGCGACCCGGCGCACGCCTCCTACTACGCCCAGCGCCTGGCCTCCTTCCGCGCCAGCCTGGAGCAGGTCGACGCGCGCGTGGCGCGACTGCGTTCGCGCTACCCCGGGCTGAAGGTCACGGCCACCGAGCCGGTGTACGGCTACATGCTGCGCGCCCTGGGATGGGTCAGCCTCGGCAATACCTTCCAGTTCAACGTGATGAACGATACCGAGCCGGCCCCCTCGGTGGTGGCGCGCTACGAGGACGAACTGCGCCGAAGGCGCGTGTCCCTGTTGTTCTACAACCGTCAGGTCGGCAGTCCGCTGGCGAGCCACATGGAGCAGGTGGCGCGGTCCGCGGGAGTTCCCACGGTGGGGGTCGAGGAGTTCGCGGGGCCCGCGACGGGCTATGCGCAGTGGCTGATGAGCAGCCTGGACGCCGTGGACAACGCGCTGCGCGCACGGCCGCCCGCGCCTCGCTAGCTGCTTCAGGAACGGCCTCGCGCCATGTCGACGAAGGCGCGCAGGTAGCCCGTGGACCGCTCCGCCTTGCGACAACCCAGGAAAATCTGCTTGGCCACCCCCCGGGGCCCCATGCGCACGGGCACCACGTCGAAGCGCGTCGCGTACTCCTGCACCAGCCAGCGCGGCAGCGAGGCCACGCCGCGCCCGCTGGCCACCATCTGCAGCATGATCTCGGTGGTCTCGAGGGTCTTGTGGCGTCGCGGCGAGATGCCCGCGGGGCTCAGGAACAGGCTGTACACGTCCAGGCGCTCGATGCCCACGGGGTAGCTGAGCAGCACCTCCTCGCTCAGCTGCTCGGCGCGCACCCAGGCCTGGCGCGCGAAGGGATGGCCGCTGGCGACCACCAGGACCTGCTCGTAGTCGAACACCGGCTCGAAATGCAGGCCGGGCCTGCGCAGGGGGTCGGGCGTGACCAGCAGGTCGATCTCATGATCGAACAGCGCGCCGATGCCTCCGAACTGGAATTTCTGCTTCACGTCGACGTCGACGTCGGGCCATTGCGCGAGATAGGGCGCAACCACCTTGAGCAGCCACTGGTAGCAGGGGTGGCATTCCATGCCGATGCGCAGGCTGCCGCGCTCGCCCTGCGCGAATTGCTCGAGGCGTTGCTCGGCCAGTTGCAGCTGCGGCAGCACGCGCCGGGCCAGCGCCAGCAAATGCTCCCCCGCCTGCGTGAACCGCAGGCTGCGGCCCTCGCGAATCCAGATGTCGGTGCCGGCCTGGGCCTCCAGCCTGGCCACCGAGTGGCTCAGTGCCGAGGGCGTCAGGCACAAGGCCTCCGCGGCCGCGGTCAACGAGCCAAGACGCGCGACTTCCTGCACGATGGCGAGATGGATGCGCTCGATCATGGCGTGGGTGTTGTTTGACAAAAATTCAATGAATCGTGAGAAATGACCATTTTACGTCATGGATTGACCTTCCTAGGATGGCATCTTTCGCATCCAGGAGTCATGGCCCATGGTCACCACGCACAACCTCGGCTACCCGCGCATCGGCAGGCACCGGGAACTCAAGTTCGCCCTCGAGTCCTATTGGAAGGGGCAGATCCCGGCCGAGGATCTGGCCGCGCAGGCGGCCGCCCTGCGCCTGCGCCACTGGGAGGAGCAAGGTGGTCTCGACTACGTGCCCGTGGGCGACTTCTCGCTCTACGACCACGTGCTGGACATGAGCTTCACCCTGGGCAACGTGCCCGAGCGGGTACGCGCGCCGGGCGGCGATGCGCTGGACGCCTATTTCCGGGCCGCGCGAGGGCGTGCGGCGCAGGGCGCGCACGCGCATGCGGACTGCTGCGCCGGCGTCGCCGCGGCGGAGATGACCAAGTGGTTCGACACCAACTACCACTACCTCGTGCCCGAGTTCCACGCCCACACCAGCTTCGAGCTCGATGCCTCGCGCCTGCTCGGGCAGTTGGACCAGGCGCGCAGGGCCGGCGTGCGGGCCAAGCCGGTGTTGCTGGGGCCGGTGAGCTACCTGGCGCTGGGCAAGTCCAAGGACGGCTCGGATCGCCTGGCACTGCTGCCGCGGCTCCTGCCCGTGTACGGGCAACTGCTGCAAGCCCTGGCCGCGCAGGGTGCAAGCTGGGTGCAGATCGATGAACCCATCCTGGCCACCGAGCTGGACCTGGACTGGCAGCAGGCCTTCCACGTCGCCTATGCCGCCTTGCGCGTGCCGGGCATTCGCCTGATGCTGGCCACCTACTTCGGGCCCCTGCTCGACAACCGCTACCTGGCGGCCGGGCTTGCCGTGGACGGCCTGCACGTGGATCTCAGCCGCGGGCAGGACGACCTCGCGCCCCTGCTCAATCTGCTGCCCGCGCACAAGGTGCTTTCGCTGGGCGTGATCGACGGACGCAATGTGTGGAAAAGCGATCTGGGCGCCTTGCTGGACTGGCTGGAGCCGCTGGCGGCGCGCCTGGGCGATCGACTCTGGCTGGCGCCTTCGTGCTCGCTGCTGCACGTTCCGATGGACCTGCAAGCCGAGCAGGGCATCGACCCCGAGCTGCGGACATGGCTGGCCTTCGCGCGCCAGAAGCTGGCCGAGCTGCAGCTGCTGGCGCGTGCGCTGGACGAGGGCAGGCAGGCGGTGCACGACGACCTCCAGGCCCACCAGGCGGCGCTGGCCTCCCGGCGTGCCTCGCCGCGCGTGCACAAGCCCGAGGTGCGTGCAGCGCTCGATGCCTTGAAGCCCGAGATGGGCCGACGCGGCAGCCCGCACGCGCGCCGCGCCGCGCTGCAGGCCGAGTTGCTCGCGCTGCCGCCCTTTCCCACCACCACCATCGGCTCCTTCCCCCAGACCTCGCGCATTCGCCACGCGCGCGCGCAATTCAAGGCCGGGCGCATGGACGCCGGCGCCTACCGCGCGGCCATGCGGGCCGAGATCGAAGGCTGTGTGCGCGAGCAGGAGGCGCTGGGGCTGGACGTGCTGGTGCACGGTGAGGCCGAGCGCAATGACATGGTCGAATATTTCGGGGAACAGCTGGAGGGCTACGCGATCAGCCAGCAGGGCTGGGTGCAGTCCTA
>DAIDHU010000113.1 GCA_027451915.1 Thiomonas sp.
GAAGTGCGCGGTCTGCGCAAGGCCTTCGGCGGCCTGCAGGTCACGCGCGGCGTCGACCTCAGCGTGGCCAGGGGCGAGCGGCACCTGCTGATCGGCCCCAACGGGGCCGGCAAGACCACCCTGTTCAACCTCATCGCCGGCGACCTGCCCAGCGATGCCGGCAGCATCGTGGTGCACGGGCAGGACCTCACGCGCATGCCGGCCGCGGCACGTGCCCAGCGCGGCGTGGCCCGCACCTACCAGATCATCACCCTGTTCCCGCACGACACCCTGCTGCACAACGTGCGGCTCGCGCTGCTGGGCCGCTCGCCCCGGCGCTGGATCCCCTGGGGGAACCTGGCCGGGGATGAGGCGCTGCACGCGCAGGCACGCCAGGCGCTGGAGGCCGTCGGGCTGGGGGACAAGGCCGGGCTCGGCCTGCAGCAGACCTCCTATGGCGACAAGCGCCGCCTGGAGATCGCCATGGCGCTGGCGCAACGCCCCAGCCTGCTGCTGCTCGACGAGCCCCTGGCCGGCCTGTCGGCGCAGGAGCGCGAGGGTATCGGCGCCATGCTCGCCGGCATCGGGCGCGAGGTGACCATCGTGCTCATCGAGCACGACATGCGCGCCGCGCTGGCTCTGGCCGACCGCGTGACCCTGCTCCACCAGGGGCAGGTGGTGCTCAGCGGGCATCGCGACCAAGTGGTGCAGGACCCCCGGACACGGCAGATCTATCTTGGACACTGACAACGCCCTGCTTGTCGACGGCCTCGACGTGTACTACGGCGACAGCCACGTGCTGCACGAGGTGTCCTGGAGCACGGCGCCGGGGCGCGTGACGGCGCTGCTGGGCAGGAACGGCGCGGGCAAATCGACCACCGTGCAGTCCATCGTCGGCCTGCTGCCCCCGCGGCGTGGCCGCATCGTCTACCGCGGCCGGGAATTGCAGCGGGCCAGCCCCGAGGCCATCTCGCACAGCGGCGTGGCCTTCGTGCCCCAGGGCCGGCGCGTGTTCGCAAGCCTCAGCGTGCGCGAGAACCTGGAGGTGGCCGCTCGCCGGCAGGCTGGCGCGGGCCGGCGGCACTGGAGCCGCGAGGACGTGCTGCGCATTTTTCCGCGCCTGGGCGAGCGCCTCGGACATGCGGCGCAGAATCTGTCGGGCGGAGAGCAGCAGATGCTGGCCATCGGGCGCGCCCTGATGACCTGTCCCAGCCTGCTTCTGCTCGACGAACCCTCGGAGGGACTGGCGCCGCAGATCGTGCACGAACTGCAGCAGGTGATCGCGGGCCTGCGCGAGCACATGGCGGTGGTGCTGGTCGAGCAGAATCTCGGGCTGGCCCTGGGACTGGCCGACGATGTGGTCGTGCTCGACACGGGACGCGTGGTGTTCTCCGGCGCGCGTGCGCAGTTCGAGGCCAGCCAGGAGCAGCTGCAGGCCCATCTCAGCGTGGCTTGAGGCCTCCGCCCGAGACCGGCCCGGGTTGCCGTGCGCACCAGTCGCGCACGATGCGGTGCAGCGCGTCCAGCCCGTCGGTCAGGGCGGCGGGGCCCGGCTGCAGGATCAGCGGCGACTTGATCTCGTGCAGCTCGCCGTCGCGCACCGCCGGCACGTCCTGCCAGCCGGGCCGGGCGGCCACCCGAGGCGCGGAGAACTTCTTGCCGCACCACGAGCCGATGATGATGTCCGGCCGGCGCCGCACCACCTCCATCGGATCGGCGACGATGCGCTCGCGCCCCAGGCTGGCCGCGGCCAGCTCGGGGAAGATGTCCTCGCCGCCGGCGATGCCGATGAGTTCGCTCACCCAGCGGATGGCGGAGATCGGCGGCTGGTCCCATTCCTCGAAATACACCCTGGGGCGTCGCGGCAGCGCCGCGGCCGCGCGCGCCACCTCGCGCAGGTGCGAGGCCAGCGACGCCGCCAGGGCCTGCGCCGGCTCGGCGGCGCCGACCAGGGCGCCCAGGCGGCGCACGTAGCCCAGGATCTGCGGCACCGAGCGGTGGTTGCTGATCCACACCTCGACGCCATGGCGGATCAGGGCCTGCGCGATGTCGGCCTGCATGTCGGAAAAGCCGATGGCCAGGTCGGGCTCGAGGCGCAGGATGTCGTCGATGCGCGCGCTGGTGAAGGCCGAAACCCGCGGCTTCTCGCGCCGCGCCCGGGGCGGGCGCACCGTGAAGCCCGAGATCCCCACGATGCGTTCGGATTCGCCCAGGGCGTACAGCACCTCCGTGGGCTCCTCGGTCAGGCAGACAATGCGCCGGGGAAGGGCGCCATCGCCTGGCTCGGGCACCCCCGCGCTCACATGCTGCGCCGGTACTGCCCACCCACCTCGAACAGGGCGTCGGTGAGCTGGCCGAGGGAACAGCAGCGCACGGCGTCCATCAGGACCTCGAACACGTTGCCGTCCTCGATCACCGCCTGGCGCAGGCGCTGCAGCTGCAGCGGCGCCTCGTCGGCGTGGCGGGCGTGGAAGTCGCGCAGCCGGTCGAGCTGGCCTTGCTTTTCCTCGGGGGTCGAGCGCGCCAGCTCGATGCTCTCGGGCACCGGGTCGCCCTCGGGGTTGCGGAAGGTGTTGACCCCGATGATCGGCAGCTCGCCGGTGTGCTTGAGCATCTCGTAGTGCATGCTCTCTTCCTGGATCTTGCCACGCTGGTAGCCGGTCTCCATGGCGCCCAGCACGCCGCCGCGCTCGGCGATGCGGTCGAACTCGGCCAGCACGGCCTCCTCCACGAGTTCGGTGAGCTCGTCGATGATGTAGGAACCCTGGTTCGGGTTCTCGTTCTTCGCCAGCCCCCATTCGCGGTTGATGATCAGCTGGATGGCCATGGCCCGCCGCACCGACTCGGTGGTGGGCGTGGTGATCGCCTCGTCGTAGGCGTTGGTGTGCAGGCTGTTGCAGTTGTCGTAGATGGCGATCAGGGCCTGCAGCGTGGTGCGGATGTCGTTGAAGGCGATCTCCTGCGCGTGCAGGCTGCGCCCGCTGGTCTGCACGTGGTACTTCAGCTTGCAGCTGCGCTCGCCGGCGCCGTAGCGCTCGCGCATGGCCACCGCCCAGATGCGCCGCGCCACCCGTCCCAGCACCGTGTACTCCGGGTCCATGCCGTTGCTGAAGAAAAAGCTCAGGTTGGGCGCGAAGTCGTCGATGGGCATGCCCCGAGCCAGGTAGGCCTCCACGTAGGTGAAGCCGTTGGCCAGGGTGAAGGCCAGTTGCGAGATGGGGTTCGCCCCGGCCTCGGCGATGTGGTAGCCGGAGATGCTCACCGAGTAGAAGTTGCGCACCTTGTGGCGCACGAAGTACTCCTGGATGTCCCCCATCACCTTGAGGCTGAACTCGGTGGAGAAAATGCAGGTGTTCTGGCCCTGGTCCTCCTTGAGGATGTCGGCCTGCACCGTGCCGCGCACGTTGGCCAGCGCCCAGGCGCGCAGCTGGCGCGCCTGCTCGGGCGACGGCGCATGACCGTGCTCGGACTCGAATTTTTCCAGCTGCTGGTCGATGGCCGTGTTCATGAACATGGCCAGGATGCTCGGCGCCGGCCCGTTGATGGTCATCGACACCGAGGTCGAGGGGTCGCACAGGTCGAAGCCCGAGTACAACACCTTCAGGTCGTCCAGCGTGGCGATGCTCACGCCCGAGTTGCCGATCTTGCCGTGGATGTCGGGCCGCAGGTCGGGGTCGTTGCCGTACAGCGTGACCGAATCGAAGGCGGTGGAAAGGCGCTTGGCGGGCATGCCCTCGCTGACCAGCTTGAAGCGCCTGTTGGTGCGGAAGGCGTCGCCCTCGCCGGCGAACATGCGCGTGGGATCCTCGCCCTCGCGCTTGAACGCGAAGGTTCCGGCGGTGTAGGGAAAGCCCCCCGGCACGTTCTCCAGCAGCAGCCATCTCAGGCGCTCGCCATGGTCCTCGTAGCGCGGCAGCGCCACCTTGCGCAAGGTCGTGCCCGACAGCGTGCGCACGGTCAGGCGGGTGCGGATCTCGCGCTCGCGCACCTTCACCACGTGTTCGTCGCCGGCGTAGGTGCGTTGCAGCTCGTCCCAGCCGGCCAGGAGCTGGCGCGCCGGCTCGCCCAGTCGCCGTTCGCGCTGCGCGGCCAGTTGCTCGAGCCGCGGGCCGGCGGCGGCGGCGTCGGCGGCGCCGGCGGCCTCCAGCATGACGCGCGCCGCGCGCAGTTGCTGGATCTCGCGCGCCAGCGCGGCCTGCTCGGCGGCGCGGCGCTTGTAGCCGCGCACCACCTCCGCGATGTCGGCCAGGTAGCGCGTGCGCGCCGGCGGCACGATGGGGTGGCGATGGGTGCTGAAGCGCGTGGCTACCGCCGGCAGCGCCCCGTCGCCCAGCGCCAGCCCCAGCTCGCCCAGGCGCGCGCGCAGCGCCTGGTACAGGGCGGTGACGCCGTCGTCGTTGAACCGGCTGGCCATGGTGCCGAACACCGGCATGTCCTCGGGACGGGTGCCGAAGGCCTCGCGGTTGCGCTGCACCTGCTTGGCCACGTCGCGCAGCGCGTCGGCCGCGCCCTTGCGGTCGAACTTGTTGATGGCCACGAATTCGGCGAAGTCCAGCATGTCGATTTTTTCGAGCTGGCTGGCGGCGCCGAACTCCGGGGTCATCACGTACAACGGCACGTCCACCAGGGGCACGATGGCCGCGTCGCCCTGGCCGATGCCCGAGGTCTCCACCACCACCAGGTCGAAGCCCGCCACCTTCACCGCGGCCAGCACGTCGGGCAGCGCGGCGCTGATCTCGCTGCCGGTCTCGAGCGTGGCCATGCTGCGCATGTACACGCGGGGGCCGTCGCGCCAGGGTCCGATGGCGTTCATGCGGATGCGGTCGCCCAGCAGCGCGCCTCCGCTCTTGCGCCTCGAGGGGTCGATGCTGACCACCGCCACGCGCAGCCGGTCCTGCTGGTCCAGGCGCAGGCGCCGCACCAGCTCGTCGGTGAGGCTGGACTTGCCCGCGCCGCCTGTGCCGGTGATGCCCAGCACCGGCACCCGCGCCTGCCCGGCGCGTCGGCGCAACTCGGCGATCAGTGCGGCGTCGGCGCGCCCGTTCTCCAGCGCGGTGATCAGGCGCGCCAGCGCGCGCCAGGCCTGCGGCGTGTGCCCGGCCACGGCGTCGAGCACCCCGGCCTCGGCGGCGCCCGCCTCGCGGTCGCAGTGCATGAGCATCTCGCCGATCATGCCCTGCAGGCCCATGCGCTGGCCGTCCTCCGGGCTGTAGATGCGCGTGACGCCGTAGTCCTGCAGTTCGCGGATCTCGGCCGGCACGATGACCCCGCCGCCTCCGCCGAACACCTGGATGTGCTCGCCCCCGCGCTCGCGCAGCAGGTCGACCATGTAGCGGAAGTACTCGACATGCCCGCCCTGGTAGGAACTCACCGCGATGCCCTGGGCGTCCTCCTGCAACGCAGCCGTCACCACCTCCTCGACGGAGCGATTGTGGCCGAGGTGGATCACCTCGGCGCCCATGCCCTGCAGGATGCGGCGCATGATGTTGATGGCGGCGTCGTGGCCGTCGAACAGGGCTGCGGCGGTGACGAAGCGGACCTTGTGGGTCGGTCGGTAGCCGGACAGCACCTGTTGTTGCGCGGAAAGATCGGTCATGGGAAGCCCCGGTGTTGTGCCTGCATCACTGTAGACCATCGTCATCGCCCGCGCCACGCGCGCCGTGGCGGGCGGGCGCGGTCGCGCCCGGGCCGCCGCGGTACGCGCTGGGGCTCTGTCCAGCCCAGGCAGCGAAGGCGCGGGCGAAGGTCTTCTCGCTGGCGAATCCCACCGCCAGCGCCACCTGCTTGATCGCATGCCGGCCCTGACGCAGCAGCTGCCCGGCGCGCTCGAAGCGGACCGCGTCCTTCAACTGCTGCAGCGAAGTGCCCTCGTCGCGCAACTGCCGATGCAGGGTGCGCGTGGACACGTTGAGCGCGGCGGCCAGGGTGGGCGCGGTGTGCGCCTCGTCGGGGCGCGCGGCCATGAGGGCGCGCGCGCGGCTGGCCAGCAGCCGGTCGCGGCGGTACTGCAGCACGGTCAGGGACAAGGCGTTGGGCAGCATGGCCTGCAGCGCGCGCTCGTCGCGCCGGGGCCTCAGCGCCAGGTACTGGGCCGGCAGGCTCATGCTCGCGCGCGCCGCCTCGAAGCGCACCGGGCCGGGGAACAGCAGCGGGTACACGTCGCCGTGCGGCGGGCGGCGCAGCGGGAACTCGGTGCCCACCAGCGGTATGCGTGAGTCGATCAGCCAGCAGGCATAGCCGTGCACGTAGCGCAGCGTGGTGACCAGGCACAGTTCGCGCAGCGCGCCGAAATCGCGCCGCTCCTCGATGGCCAGGGTGGCGACGCCATCGCGCAGCTCCAGATGCAGCAGCAGGTCCTCGGTAAGCAGCCGATGGTGCCGGCACCATCGCTTGAGCGCCACGCCCAGGTCGGGCGCCGACAGCGAGCCGCGGCACAGCAGGCCGTAGCTGCCCCAGGGCAGGCGGCGCGAGAACCAGCCCAGGGCCTCGTCGTCCAACTCCTGCATGGCCGCGCGGCACAGCGTCTCGAACTGCCGGGCCGTCACGCGTGCCCGGGCCTGGTTCAGTGCATCCGGCGCGATTTGCGCCATGCGCAGCGCCGCCGACGGGTCCGCCCCATAGTTTCGATAGGCCTGTACCACCGCCTGCACGAAGGCCATGGGCGTCAGGGCAGGTTCGCGCCCGGACAGGGAAGCGGCGGATGCTGAGGGCATGGTCGTGGGCCGGCGCGCCAATGCCCGCATTCTAGTGTCCTGTCTCGCCAATGCGAGACAGGACACTAGCGCCGGGGGGGGGCGTGCGGTTCCGAAAGTTGGCAGGATTTGCAACCATCTTGGCAGACTATGCGCTACGTGTGGTCCTAGAGTGCTAGTGTCCCAGCCTGGAGCACCCCTGGCACGCAGGCCCGGGGCTCGCGCCCGCCCCCCGTTGACAGGAGACTTCCATGGTTCAGCTACCCGGCCTCGATTTCGGCCTCGGCGAGACGATCGACATGCTGCGCGAGACCGTGCGGGCCTTCGCGGCCAGGGAAATCGCGCCCCGCGCCGCCCAGATCGATCGCGACAACCTGTTTCCCGCCGACTTGTGGAAAAAGCTCGGCGACCTGGGACTGCACGGCATGACCGTGTCCGAGGAGTACGGCGGCACCGAGCTGGGCTACCTCGCGCACATGGTCGCCATGGAGGAAGTCTCGCGCGCCTCGGCCTCCGTGGGCCTGTCCTATGGAGCCCACTCCAATCTCTGCGTGAACCAGCTCCACCGCAACGGCACCGCGGAGCAGAAGCGCCGCTACCTGCCCCGGCTGGTCTCGGGCGAACACGTGGGGGCGCTGGCCATGAGCGAGCCGGGCGCCGGCTCCGACGTGGTGAGCATGAGGCTGCGCGCCGACAAGCGCGGCGACCGCTACGTGCTCAACGGCTCGAAGATGTGGATCACCAACGGCGGCGACGCCGACACCCTGGTGGTCTATGCCAAGACCGACCCGCAGGCCGGGCCGAAGGGCATCACCGCCTTCATCGTGGAAAAGGGCTTCAAGGGCCTGTCCTTCGGCTCCAAGCTGGACAAGCTGGGCATGCGCGGCTCGAACACCTACCCGGTGTTCTTCGAGGACTGCGAGATTCCCGAGGACAATGTGCTGGGCGGCGTGGGCGGCGGCGTGCGGGTGCTGATGTCGGGCCTGGACTACGAGCGCGCCGTGCTGTCGGGCGGACCCCTGGGCATCATGGCCGCCTGCATGGACGTGGTGGTGCCCTACGTGCACGAGCGCAAGCAGTTCGGCCAGAGCATCGGCGAGTTCCAGCTCATGCAGGGCAAGCTGGCCGACATGTACACCACCTGGCAGGCCAGCCGCGCGCTGGTGTACGCGGTGGGCCGCGCCTGCGACCGCGCGGACCATGCGCGCACCCTGCGCAAGGACGCGGCCGCGGCGATCCTGTATTCGGCGGAGAAGGCCACGTGGATGGCCGGCGAGGCCATCCAGGCACTGGGTGGCAACGGCTACATCAACGAATATCCGACGCCGCGCCTGTGGCGCGACGCCAAGCTGTACGAGATCGGCGCCGGCACCAGCGAGATCCGGCGCATGCTCATCGGGCGCGAATTGTTCGCCGAGACCGACTGAGCCCAAGCGTCGAGGAGCCGCCCATGCATGTGCTGCAAAGCCAGATCGACCCGCGCTCGCAGGAGTTCCGGGCCAACTCGGAGGCCATGCTCGCGCTGGTCGAGGACCTGCGTGCCAAGGTCGCGCAGGTCGAGCTCGGCGGCGGCGAGGCCGCGCGCGCGCGCCATACCGCGCGGGGCAAG
>DAIDHU010000114.1 GCA_027451915.1 Thiomonas sp.
TTCGCTGTAAGGCGACATGGGCTGGGCTCTGTGAAGTGGAAATCCCCTTCCTTCAGGGAGGGGAGCAGTCAACGCAGGTCTCCTTCGGGTTCGAGTGCATGCCCCATGTCGTTCCCCGGGGCTCCAGGGGTGGTGGATGACGCCGTGCCGGCGCCGAAGCCGAGCAGGGCGCTGCAGGCCGCTGCCTCGCGGCGCACGGCCTGTGCGATGCGCCCGTCGGGCGTGGCGTCGAAGCCGCCGCTGGCGCCGAGCACCGTGAGTACCGCGCATACCGCGCCGGAGGCGTCGTACAGCGGTGCCGCGATGGCGCTGATGCCGGGCAGGTAGATGTCGCGGATCACCGCGATGCCGAGTGCGCGCACCTGGCGGCGCAGCGCGCCGATCGGGTCCGCGGGGTCGAGGCCGGCGCGTTGCTCGGGCGTGGCGGCGTGCAGTTCGGCGCGTGCCTGCGCGAGCATCTCGGCGTCGTCGCGCAGGGCCAGGAACATGCGCCCGGTCGCCGACCACAGCAAGGCCATGACCGAGCCGATGCGCACGTTGACGGTGACCGGCAGAACCGGCTCCTCGAAGCGCACGATGGTCGGCCCCTTGTTGCCCATGACGGCCAGGAAACTGGTCAGGCCCAGTTGCTCGCGCAGGCGCACCAGCGCAGGTTCGGCGATTCGCACGGGGTCGGCCTGGCGCATCGCCGTGACGCCGATCAGGATGGCCTCCGGCCCCAGGTAGTACTGCTGGGTCACCGGGTCCTGGCTCACCAGGCCCTCCTCGACAAAGCTGGCCAGGTAGCGGTGCACCTTGGCCGGATGCTCCGCCAGCGCGCCGGCCAGCGTGCTCAGGCTGGCGCGCCCGCCCAGGCGCGCCAGCGCCTTGAGCACGGCCACGCCGGTGGATGCGGCCTGCACGCGCTGGCGGCGTGCGCGCGCCGGTGCTTCGGGCGGCGCGCCAGGCGCCGGGCGAGGAGTGGAGGTGCGGGCCATCGGGGGATGCGCAGAGGGTTGGAAAACCACTTGTACGGCGTGGGGGATACGGGGGTGTTTATAGCCCATGCGCGCTGCCTCAGGGTATTCCCGGCGGCTTGTATTACGCAAAGCGTATGAAAATTACGCCAAATCGCAAGACCCGATCCCGCGCTGCATGCAGCGGCGTCCGGCGGGGCGGCTCGCAGCGGCCGATCCCCGTCCCATCACACGCAGGAGACATCCTTGAAACTGTTCGCTCGTATCGCGCTGGGCGCGAGTCTCGCCGCCGCCTTCGCGTCGCCGGCACTGGCCGACGTGCGCGTCGGGCTGGTGCTGTCGTTGACGGGCCCGGCCGCATCGCTGGGCATTCCGGAAAAGAAGACCCTGGACCTGCTGCCCAGGCAGATCGCCGGCCAGAAGATCGACTACATGGTCCTCGATGATCGCTCCGATCCCACCGAGGCAGTGAAGGCCACGCGCGAACTCATCGACGCCGACAAGGTGGCGCTGGTCATCGGCGCGTCGACCACGCCGAGCTCGCTGGCGATGGTCGACGTCGTCGGCCAGGCCAAGGTGCCCAACATCTCGCTGGCTTCGGGCAAGAGCGTCGTGTTCCCGGTGCAGGGCAACCGCGAGTACGTGTTCAACTCGGTGCAGACCACCGCGCTGATGGCGCATTCGACT
>DAIDHU010000115.1 GCA_027451915.1 Thiomonas sp.
CGAGGACGTGGGCAAGATCATCGCCGAGGCGATGGACAAGGTGGGCAAGGAAGGCGTGATCACCGTCGAGGACGGCAAGAGCCTGAACAACGAGCTCGACATCGTCGAGGGCATGCAGTTCGACCGCGGCTACCTGTCGCCCTATTTCATCAACAACCAGGACCGTCAGGTCGCCACGCTGGACAACCCCTACGTCCTGCTCAACGACAAGAAGATCTCCAACATCCGTGACCTGCTGCCGGTGCTCGAGCAGGTGGCCAAGTCCGGCCGCCCGCTGCTGATCATCGCCGAGGACGTGGACGGCGAGGCCCTGGCCACCCTGGTGGTCAACAGCATCCGCGGCGTGCTCAAGACCGTGGCCGTGAAGGCCCCGGGCTTCGGCGATCGCCGCAAGGCCATGCTGGAAGACATTGCCATCCTCACCGGCGGCAAGGTGGTGTCGGAAGAGACCGGCATGACCCTGGAGAAGGTGACCCTGGCCGACCTGGGTCAGGCCAAGCGCGTCGAAGTGGCCAAGGAAAACACCACCATCATCGACGGCGCCGGCAATGGCGACGACATCCAGGCCCGCGTCAAGCAGATCCGCGTGCAGATCGAGGAGGCCACCTCCGACTACGACCGCGAGAAGCTGCAGGAGCGCGTGGCCAAGCTGGCCGGCGGCGTGGCGGTGGTGAAGGTCGGTGCCGCCACCGAAGTCGAGATGAAGGAGAAGAAGGCCCGCGTCGAGGATGCGCTGCACGCCACCCGCGCCGCGGTCGAGGAAGGCATCGTCGCCGGCGGTGGCGTGGCCCTGCTGCGTGCCCGCACCACCCTGAAGGTCACCGGTGCCAACCACGACCAGGACGCCGGCATCAAGCTGGTGATGCGCGCCATCGAGGAGCCGCTGCGCCAGATCGTGGCCAACGCCGGCGACGAGCCGAGCGTGGTGCTGAACAAGGTCGTCGAGGGCAAGGGCAACTTCGGCTACAACGCGGCCAACGGCGAGTATGGCGACATGATCGAGATGGGGATCCTGGACCCCACCAAGGTCACCCGTACCGCGCTGCAAAACGCGGCTTCGGTCGCCGGCCTGCTGCTGACCACCGAGTGCATGGTGGCCGACGCGCCGAAGGAAGACGCTCCCGCGGCCCCGATGGGCGGCGGCATGGGCGGCATGGGCGGCATGGACATGTGATGTCCGGCGCGCCTCGGGGCTGCGGCCCCGGGGCGCGTGCTGCCTGCGGAAGTACCCTGAAAGCCTGCGCCTTGCGCAGGCTTTTTTGCATCCGGCGAGCGTGCCGGGCCGGCGCGTGCCCGCGCGCTCAGACGGGTCGGGGCGGCGCCAGCAACCAGCCCTCGATCAGCTGGCTGGCCTGCTCCAGGCCCTGGCGCGCGGTGGCCGAGAACAATTGCACCGAGGTGGGGGCGAGCAGCCCGGCGCGGGCGCCGTTGCGCTGCAGCTCGTCGCGCACGGCCTGGGCCTGGCGCAGTTGCTGGTTGCGCGAAAGCTTGTCGGCCTTGGTCAGCAGCACGTGCACCGGCAGGCCCGAGGGCGCGAAATAGCCCAGCAGGGTCCAGTCCAGCGGGGTCAGGCCCTGGCGGCAGTCGGCGATCAGCACCAGCCCGGCCAGCTGGCGCCGCTCGGCCAGGTACAGCGCGATGAAGCGTTCCCAGCGCTGCTTGGTGGCCAGCGGCACCGAGGCGTAACCGTAGCCTGGCAGATCGGCCAGCATGCCCACCGTCTCGCCACCCAGGCCGACCGCGAACAGGTTGATGTGCTGCGTGCGCCCCGGGGTCTTGGACGAGAAGGCCAGGCGGCGCTGGCCGCACAGCACGTTGATGGCGGTGGACTTGCCCGCGTTGGATCGCCCGACGAAGGCCACTTCCGGCCATTCGCTGTCGGGCAGCTGGCGCAGTTCGGCCGCGGTGGTGAAAAAGCGCGCCGACTGCAACAGCGCGTTGGTGTCCGGGGCGGGTCTGCTGGAATTCCCTATATTCGTCATGGCTTATATATCGCTAGCATGCGGCATCTTAGCCCTGCGTCGTCCGTGACCCGGCGGATGCCGCGCAACGGGCTTGCACCGGGACGTCCTTTCGAAGCCAGCCATGCCCCACGCCCCGCATCCCCAAGCCCAGCGCTTTCGCTCCGGCGCCCATGGGGCGAGGCGGGCGCACCCGCGGGTGTTCGCGGGCCTGGGGCTCGCGGCCCTGCGCAGGCTGGTTTTCGGGGGCGCATGTTGGGCCCTGGCCTCGGCGGCGCTGGCGGCTTCCGGTCCTGGCGGCGCGAGCCTGAGCGCACAGGCCCCCGACGCGGCGCAACTGCGCCATGGGCAGGCGTTGGCGCGCAGCTGCGCGGCCTGCCATGGCATCGACGGCAACGCCGCGGGGCCGCAGTTCCCCAAACTGGCCGGCCAGAATGCGGCCTACCTGGAGCGCGAACTCGAGCGCTTTCGTCCGGCGCGGCCCGGCGTGCCGGCGGCGCGCCCCAGCCCGGTGATGAATCCCATCGCGCAGGGCCTGTCGGGGCAGGACCGCCGCGACCTGGCGGCCTATTTCGCATCCCGGGAGCTCAGGCCCGCGCTGGCGCCCCTGGCGGCCGAGCTGCCCGCGGGAGCGCGCATCTGGCGCGGCGGCATCGTCGGACGCAGGGTGCCGGCCTGCGCGGCCTGCCATGGCGCCGACGGCCATGGGATCCCGCCGCTGTACCCCTCGCTGGCGGGGCAGTGGTCGGAGTATCTTGTGTCGCAATTGCGCGCATTTCGCGACGGTACGCGTAATGATCAAGGGCCCATGCACGATATCGCGTCACGCATGACCGAAGCGCAGATCCATGAGGTGGCGGATTTCGCCTCGGGCCTGCATTGAGCCCGGCGAAGTGGCGACGCGCAAGATGTTGCATTTGACGCATTCGTTACCACGTCCCGGGTGCGGGTTTGCTATATTGCGCAAGTCCGGCTTCGCTGTCCGAGGCCCCGTTCCCGCTATTCTGCGCATACACCAGACGGTATCCGCGAGGGCGCCCGTGCCGCGAGCCCAAGGCGCCCCGGCAGGCAGCCGTCCCATCGAGCACCACACCACGGTCTCGCGCCCTTGCGGCGCCGTCCCGCGCCGCGGCACGGGACGCCGCGCGCGGCGCTCGAGTCCCTAGGTCTTTCCACGGCAGTCCATGTCCTCCACCCTCACGACCCTCAGCACTTCCGGCCTGCAATTGCGCCGCGGCTCCCGAGCCTGGCGCGCCGGCGTGGAATTGTTGTCGTCGATGCGCTTCGCCATCGCCCTGCTGGTCGTCGTGGCCATCGCCAGCATCATCGGCACGGTACTGGACCAGGGTCAGCCGCTGAACAACTACGTCGACGAGTTCGGCCCCTTCTGGACGGCGGTGTTCCACCGCCTCGACCTGTTCAACGTCTACAGCTCCTGGTGGTTCCTGCTGATCCTGGGGGTGCTGGTCGTCTCGACCTCGCTGTGCCTGGTGCGCAACACGCCCAAGATCCTCGCCGACCTGCGCAGCTACAAGGAGCATTTCCGGGAGCAGGGCCTGCGCGCGCTGCACGACAAGGCCGAGGCCGGCATGCCGTTGCCGCGCGCGCAGATGGTGCAGCGCGTGCAGGCCCACCTGCGCATGCGCGGCTACCGCAGCCGCGTGCGCGAGAGCGAGGGTGCGACGCTGGTGGCCGCCAAGACCGGAGGCATCAACCGCCTGGGCTACATCCTGGCGCACGGCGCCTTCGTGTTCATCTGCGTGGGCGGCCTGCTCGACGGCGACATGATGATCCGTCTGCAGATGCTGCTGACGGGCAAGAAGCTGCTCACCAGCAACATGCAGATCTCGCAGGTTCCGCCGCAGAACATCCTGTCGGTGCACAACCCGAGCTTTCGCGGCAACCTGCAGATCCCCGAGGGCGGCAGTTCCAACACGGCGGTGCTGACCATCGGCGACGGCTCGGTGCTGCAGCCGCTGCCCTTCACCATCAAGCTGCACAAGTTCCAGGTGGATTACTACTCCACCGGCATGCCCAGGTTGTTCGAAAGCCAGGTGCAGATCACCGACGCGCGCACCGGCAAGAGTTTTCCGGCGACCATCAAGGTCAATTCGCCGCTCACCTACGACGGCGTGACCATCTTCCAGTCGGGATTCGACGATGGCGGCTCGCACCTGCAGCTCAGGGCCTGGCCCATGCACGGCGCCAGCGACAAGCCCTTCGCCATCCACGGTGACGTGGGCAGCACGCGCCAGCTCAGCGACGGCAGCCAGAGCCTGAACCTGGAGTTCACGGGCTTTCGCGCCATCAACGTGGAGAACCTGAACGCGGCCACGCAGCAGGGCAAGGCGGCGGTGGCCCCGCGCGGCGGCCTGTTCGCGGGCCTGGACAAGCACCTGGGGGCCGCGGTGAACAGCCAGTCCGCCACCCATCCGACCAATGTCGGGCCGGCGGTGATCTACAAGCTGCGCGACGCCGCCGGGCAGGCCCACGAGTTCTTCAACTACATGCTGCCCATCGAGCTCGACGGGCTGCGCGTATTCGTCGCGGGAGAGCGCAGCGAGCTCGGCGGCAGCTACCACTACCTGCGCATTCCGGCCGACTCCCACGACAGCGTGGACGACTGGATGCGCCTGCGCGCCGCGCTGGCGGACCCGCAGATGCGCGCCCAGGCGGTCGATGCCTACGTGCGCGACGCGCTGCCGCCCAACGCCCCGGCGCAACTCGTAGCGCAGTTGCGCGAGACCGCGGGGCGCACGCTGGACGTGTTCGCCGGCGTCATTCCCAAGGACCCCTCCACCGGCAAGCCCCTGCTGAGTTCCCCGGGCGGATTGCCGGCGCTGGCCGAATTCCTGCAGCGCAACGTTCCCAAGGCACAGCTCGCCAAGGCCTCCAAGGTGTTCATCGACGTGCTCAACGGCACGCTGTGGCAGTTGTGGGAGGGCGAGCGCGCCAAGGCGGGCCTGCAGCCCCCGAAGCAGGACGAGGCCAGCCAGCGTTACTTCAACGCCGCGGTGCTGGCGCTGTCGGACGCGACCTTCTACCCGGCGCCTCTGTACATGCAGCTGGCCAGCTTCAAGCAGGTCGAGGCCAGCGTGTTCCAGGTGGCGCGCGCGCCGGGCAAGATCATCGTGTACATCGGCGCGGGCCTGTTGATCCTGGGCGTGTTCACCATGCTGTACATACGCGAGCGCCGCGCCTGGTTCCTGGTCAGGGACGATGGCGAGGGCGCCAGCAAGACGCTGATGGCGATGAGCACGAATCGGCGCACAATCGATTTCGAGCGTGAATTCGGCGCCATGCGGGACGCCGTCCTGCCCTCCGCGGCCAGGTCGGCCGCGGGCGGCGCCGATCCAACCTGAGAAGGACCCAAGCGATGGAACTGACAAGCAAGCATGCAGGCATCGACCTCGACGGCGCAGGCCTGGGGCGGCGCTCCGGCCCGCTGGGCTACCTGAGCCGCCGCAGCGCCTACGACTGGGTGTTCCTGGCGCTCATCCTCGGCACCGACGGCTATGTGCTGCACCGATTCGGCGCGGCCATGGGCTACTGGGTGCAGCTGATCTTCCTGGGCGCCACCACGGCCCTGCTGTTGCTGGGCTGGGGCTGGAGCGCGCTGAAGAACCTGGCCATCGCGGTCGGGGTGCTGTCGCTGCTGGGCATCAGCCAGTACTACGGGCCCGGTGGCGCGCCGGTGCTGGCGCGGGGCGAGCAGGAGTTCCTGCTCAAGTTCTTCCTGTCCAGCCAGACGGCGATCCTGTGGATGGCCCTGCTGTTCTTCCTGTCCACGGCGAGCTACTGGGTCGGCATGTTCACCGGCCGCGTCAGCGCCCCGGACGGAACGGCGCTGCGCGACGCGGGGGGCTGGCAGTCCAATTTCGCGCAGTACTTCGGTTCGCGCCTGGCCTGGGTCGGCGTCACCATGGCCCTGACCGGCACCATGATGCGCTGGTTCGAGAGCTACCTGGTCGGCCCCGACGTCGGCCACATCCCGCTGTCGAACCTGTACGAGGTGTTCGTGCTGTTCTCGTGGCTGACCACCACGCTGTACCTGTACATGGAACACAAGTACCGCACCCGCTCGATGGGCGCCTTCGCCATGCTGGTGGTCAGCGCGGCCGTGGGGTTCCTGCTGTGGTACAGCCTGGTGCAGGGCGCCTACGAGATCCAGCCCCTGGTGCCGGCGCTGCAGAGCTGGTGGATGAAGCTGCACGTGCCCGCGAACTTCGTCGGCTACGGCTGTTTCGCGATCTCGGCCATGATCGGCTTCGCCTACCTGGTCAAGCTCAACGGCAACGAGAGCTCGTGGTGGAAGCTCACCCCGCTGTGGCTGCTGGGCTTCGTGATGTTCTTCGAACCCCTGGTGTTCCGCCAGGGCGGCATCTCGGAGTACTGGGGCGTGTTCGCCGGCATTTCTGCGCTGGCGGTGGCGGGGATCCTGTACGGTCGCCGCCGCATCGCCGAGCGCCTGCCCTCGCTGGAGGTGATGGACGACGTGATGTACAAGTCCATCGCCATCGGCTTCACCTTTTTCACCATCGCCACCATCCTGGGCGCGCTGTGGGCCGCGCAGGCCTGGGGCGGCTACTGGAGCTGGGACCCGAAGGAGACCTGGGCGCTGATCGTCTGGCTGAACTACGCCGCCTGGCTGCACATGCGCCTGATGAAAGGCCTGCGCGGGCAGTTCGCCGCCTGGTGGTCGCTGACCGGCCTGCTGGTGACCACCTTCGCTTTCCTGGGTGTGAACATGTTTTTGTCGGGCCTGCATTCCTACGGCAAGTTGTAAGGTTCGCTTGCAGGTTCCCTAGCCGAAAGCCCGCCCCGAGCGGGCTTTCGCCATTTCGGCTCCGGTCCGAATGGGCCTATAGAAAGTAGGGTTGAAAGGCCGACTGTAAGGTTTCGCCGCGAAGTCCGACTCAAGAGCATGGGCAGGCGCCGCGGCGGCGCCGCCCCCCATCACCCAGGGAGTGCAAGGCCATGAACAAGCGGCAACAACTCGGCTTCGAACATCCGGTGGCGTCGGACATCACGCCCGAGAGCGTGTACCGCGCGCGGCGCGCCTTCCTCGGCACGGCGGGCGCGGCGGCGCTGGCCGGCCTGCTGCCGGCGACGCCCGCCCAGGCGGCGCAGGACGGCCCGGCGCCCCTGCCCGCGAAACTCGATGCCCGGTATTCGACCCAGGAAAAGCCCACTCCCTACGGGGACGTAACGTCCTACAACAATTTTTACGAATTCGGCACCAGCAAGAGCGATCCGTCGCGCAACGCGGGCAGCCTGCGCACCCGGCCCTGGACCGTGGTGGTGGAGGGGGAGGTCGCCAAGCCGCGCAGTTTCGGCATCGAGGACCTGCTGCGCCTGGCGCCGATGGAGGAGCGCATCTACCGGCATCGCTGCGTGGAGGCCTGGTCGATGGTGATTCCCTGGATCGGTTACCCGCTGTCCCATCTGCTGCGGGCGGTGCAGCCCACGTCGAAGGCTCGCTACGTGGAATTCGTCACCCTGCTGGATCCGGCCGAGATGCCCGGACAGAACGACGCCGTGCTCCAGTGGCCCTACGTCGAGGGCCTGCGCATGGACGAGGCCATGCATCCCCTGGCGTTGCTGACTTTCGGCCTGTACGGCAAGCTGCTGCCCAACCAGAACGGGGCGCCGGTGCGCATGGTGCTGCCGTGGAAGTACGGGTTCAAGAGCGCCAAGTCCATCGTGCGCATCCGCCTGGTGGAAAAGCAGCCCGTGACATCCTGGATGCGCGCGGTGCCCAACTGGTACGGCTTCTACTCCAACGTGAACCCGAACGTGAGCCCCCAGAACTGGAGCCAGGCGCATGAGCGGCGCATCGGCCAGGGTTCCTTCGGCGGCCTGTTCACGCCGCAGATTCCCACCCGCATGTTCAATGGCTACGGCGAGCAGGTGGCGCAGCTGTACAAGGGCATGGACCTGAGCAAGGACTTCTGATCATGAACTCCCCGCTCCAGGAAGCCGCCCCCCGCGCGGTGGGCGTGACCCCGCGCGCCAACCTGCCCGCGGCGCCGCGCCTGCGTCGCGCGCTGCTGCTGTCGCGCGCCACCAAGCCCGTGGTGTTCGCGCTGGCGGCCACCCCGTTCGTCGTGCTGGTCTGGCGCGCGCTGCACAGCGAACTCGGCGCCAATCCGGCCCAGCAGGTGATCTGGACCACCGGGCTGTGGGCCTTGCGCATGTTGATGATCACGCTGGCGGTGACCCCCCTGCGGGTGATCACGGGCTGGGTGGAACTGGCGCGCCTGCGGCGCATGCTGGGGCTGTTCGCCTTCGGCTACGCCTTGCTGCATTTCACCAGCTACCTCGGCCTGGTG
>DAIDHU010000116.1 GCA_027451915.1 Thiomonas sp.
GAATTCGTGATCAATTTGTTTCCCCGGGAGTGTACTTGGTCGCGAGCCGAGGATTCTAACAATTTGTCACATTTGGGCCGTTCGGACCTTTCAGGCCGCCCGCCTCGCCAGATAGATCCCCCCCAGAGCCACCACCCCTCCCACCATCTGCAACGGCCCCATCGCCTGCCCCAGGATCAGCCACGCATACACCGCCGCGGCCGCCGGCTGCATCAGCAGCCCCACCGAGGCCAGCCCGGGGTGCAGGTGCTTGATGGCGTGCGCCACCACCACCTGGCCTCCGATCTGCACCACCAGTGCCAGACCGATCAGCCACAGCCAGCCGATGGGCGCCGTGGGCAGCATATGTCCCTGCGCGATCGCGAAAGGCAGCAGCGCCAGGGTCGCGCCGGAACTCACCCAGGCCATCAGCGGCAGGGTGCGCAGGCGCTGGCGCGCCTGCTGCACTCCAAGCTGGTAGGCGGCATAGAACAGCGCCGAGCTCAGGCCGCTGATGTCGCCCAGCAGGGCCGTGCCGTGATTCAGGTGTGCGCCGATCATCAGCATGGCGCCGGCCAGCGCCACGCCCATGCCGAGCAGGAAGGATGCGCTGGGAGCGATGCCGGTCAGGGCCCACAGGGCCAGTGCGATCACCACGGGCGCCAGGTTGGATTCCAGCGTGGCGTTGGCCACCGTGGTCCAGAACAGGGCCAGGTGGTACAGGATCAGGTCGCCCGCGAACATGGCAGCGGCCATCGTGATCAGTGCCGGCTTGGACCAGCCGTGGAACCACATGGGCACCACCGGGGCCGGCTGTTCGAGCGCGGGGTCGAGTTCGGCCTCGGGCAGTGCAACCGAAGCCACGCTGCGCGCGGTGCGCCATTGCTCGATCACGACCCAGCCCACCAGCACCACCGAGGCCAGCGCCATGCGCCAGAAGGCGCTGCCGAAAGGGCCCACGCCCACATCGCCCGCCAGGCGCACCAGCACGCCGCCCAGGCCCATCATCGCGCCACCGAAAAGCAGGATCAGGAATTCCATCCCGCCATTGTTGCCGAGACGCCGGGCCCGCGCAGGCGCGACACAACGGCAGGGGAATCAGAACAGGCTGGGCTGCAGCAGCGCCCGCGGCGCCACGAACTGCGAGCTGTCCAGCGCCTGCACCCTCTGCGCCAGCCCGGCTCGCCGCGCCGCACGCGCCACGCGCTGGCTGAGGAGTTGCGCCCAGGGCCCCTGGCCCCGAAAACGCTGCCCGAAGGTGGCCGCGTAGTCGCGCGGCGCATGCTCGGCATCCCCCTGGCGCGAGGCCGGATCGATGCCATGCAGGTCCTGCACCCGGGCCATGACCCGCGCGGCGCGATCGGGGAAATGGGTCTGCAGCCAGTGCCGGAACAGCGGCGCCACCTCCCAGGGCAGGCGAAGCACGATGTGGAACACGGACTGCGCGCCGGCTTCGGCGGCGGCCTGCACGATGGCTTCGATGTCCCCGTCGTTCACAAAGGGAATGACCGGCGCGATGCCCACGGTCACGGGAACGCCCGCCTCGGCCAGCCTGCGCACCGCTTGCAGCCGGCGCTGTGGCGATGCCGCGCGCGGCTCCAGGATGCGCGCCAGGGCCGGATCCAGGGTGGTGATGCTCAGCGCGGCCTGCGCGCGGCGAGCCGCCGCGGCCTCGGCCAGCAGATCGATGTCGCGCTCGATGCCGGCCGACTTGGTGATCACGGTGTAGGGCTGGCGGGTGCGCCCGAACAGCTCCAGGATGCCTCGGGTGATGCGCAGCTCACGCTCCACCGGCTGGTAGGCGTCGGTGACGCTGCCCACGGCGATGGGGCTGGGCCGGTAGGTTCGCGCGCTCATTTCACGCTCCAGCACCTCCACCGCATTGCTCTTGGCCACCAGCCGGGTCTCGAAGTCCAGCCCGGGGGACAGGTCGAGATAGGCGTGGGTGGGACGCGCGTAGCAGTAGATGCAGCCGTGCTCGCAACCGCGGTAGGGGTTGACCGCGAGTTCGAAGGGAATGTCCGGCGAGTCGTTGCGGCTGAGCATCTGGCGCACCTGCTGCGCGCGTACCTCGGTACGCGGCGCCGCGGGCAGTTCGGACGGGGATTCAGCGGGCTCGTCCCAGCTGTCACTCTCGGCATCGCGCCCGCGCGCCT
>DAIDHU010000117.1 GCA_027451915.1 Thiomonas sp.
GAACTGCAGGCCACGCTGCACGGCGTGGACCTGCGCGTGATCAGCCCGACGTGGCGTACGCCGGGCGAAGCCGTGGAGCTGTACCTGGACCTGCGCCAGGCGCTGATCTACCAAGGGCCCGCGCAGGCGCGGGCCCTGGAACTGGAACCTGAACTCGAAAGGGAGAACGCGATTTGATGACCTGGACACATTGGGGCGCCGCGGGCGCGATTTTCGCGGCCAGCGCCGTGGAATGGGTAGAGGCCTTCACCATCGTGCTGGCGGTGGCCTTGAGCATCGGCTGGGCGCGCGCCACCAGCGCGGCCGCCAGCGCGCTGCTCGTGGTCGGCCTGCTGGTCGCCGCCGGAGCCGCCGGGCTGCGCCTGATCGACGGCGACATGGATGCCATGCGCGCGGCCATCGGCGTGTTCCTGCAGCTGTTCGGCCTGCGCTGGTATGTGAAGGCCGTGCGGCGCTATGCCGGACGCACGCGACTGCACGACGAACTCGAGGAATTCCGCGAGACCCGCGAAGCCCTGGACCATGCGGAACTTCGCGCGGCCTGGCTCGTGGCCTTCAAGGGCGTGCTGCTCGAGGGCCTGGAAGTCTGGCTGCTGGTGGTGGCCATGGGGCATGGGCTGAACCTGGGCCAGTCGGCGACCGCCGCCGTGCTGGCCCTGCTGGTGGTCGTCATCGCCGGCATGGCGCTGCGCGCACCCCTGAGCGCGGTGCCGGAGAACACCCTGAAGTTCCTGGTGGCCTGCGCGCTGCTGGCCTTCGGCAGCTTCTGGAGCCTGGCCGGCGTGCTGGGCGAACGCGCCGCATGGCCCATGGGCGATGCCACGCTGCCGCTGCTGTTCGTGATCTATGCGGTATGCGGGCGGGTGCTGGCAGCGCAACTGCGCCTGCCGGCCGCGGCCGCCGCGGGGAGTCGGGCATGAAAAAGCTGATGCAACTGATCTTCGGCGATTGGCGCAACGCCGGCGCCGTGACGGCCTCGGCCTGCGCGGCCTACGCGGCCGCGCGTGCCTGGCCCGGCGTCGGCGCATGGGTGCTGGTGCCCGCGCTGCTGCTGGCCGCCTGGTGGCAGGCTTCGGCCTGACGCGGACTGCATCCCCCTCGGAGACGCCTCGCCACGACGCCGGGGAAGGCCTCTGGCGAGCCACAAGCCTTGACGGATGGTTCCATTAGTGACGCCATCCATCCATGCCGGAGCTCGACAAGATCCTGCATAGGATGAGGAACGCGCCGGCGAGCGTGCGCTTCGACGAGCTCAAGAAGGTCTGCGAGCATTCCTTCGGCACGGCCCGGCAGTCCGGCTCGAGCCACGCGATCTTCAAGACGCCGTGGCCGGGCGATCCCCGAGTGAACAGAGCGCATCCCGGAGCCGATCGCCGATCGCTGCTACAGCGGCGAATTCAAGGTCCGCATACCGCCGGAGCAACACCGTCGCCTGGTGATCGAGGCCAGCGAGCAGGGCGTCAGCCTCAACCGGCTGGTCAGCGCCAAGCTGGCAAGCTGAGCCTTGGCTCGGGACCTCAGGCCACGCGCAATCCGCCGGCGTCGGCCGCTGGCCGCCCACCGGCGGGCTGGCCCGCGGGGTCGAGCTCGAGCATGCAGGCCTGCACGGTCTCGAGGTTGTTGTCGCGCGCGAAGCGCAGCACGAACTGGTAGGCCATGGGCTCCACGTCCGCCAGCTCGCGGCTGACCACCACCGCACGCACGCCGTCGACCAGCGTGGGCATGCACAGCGGCGAATAGCACAGGTGGTCCTCGGCGTGGCCGGCCCCGACGGGGCGGAAACGCGACATCACCCCCGCCAGGCGCTCGGCCCAGTCGCTGGGCCGGAACGCTCGCCCTTCGTGGGTGCGCCCCAGCACCAGGATTTCCCCGGGCTGCAGATCACGGTTCAAGGCCCGTTGCACGGCGCGTTGTACGGCCGCCGGATCGGAGGGATCAAGCATCGGAAAAACCTGCACGAAGGATGGTGTTTGGGCTCTATTTTGCGCCTCGCCCGCCCCCCTGGCAAACCCGGATACCGGCGGATACCCGGCCGCCCGAGGCCGCGTCGGGGGCGCGGGGAGTCCGCGGGGCTACCATGCGTTGCATGAAAACGTCGTTTGCCAGGCTTCGCGCCGGCGGCGCACAGGGAGCCGCGGCATGAGGGACACCTTGGGACAGGGCCGCCTGTGGGTGCTGGCGCAATTCGCGCTCGTGGCCCTGATGCTGGCCTGGCCGGCGCACTGGCGCCTGCGCGCGGGGGCACTGGCCCTGGGCCTGGCCGCTTTGCTCCTGGGCGCCTGGGTGCTGGCCTGGAACCGCCCGGGCAATTTCAACATCCGCCCGCAGCCCCGGCAGACCGGGCGCCTGGTCACCGGCGGGCCCTACCGGCGCATGCGCCATCCCATGTACAGCTCGCTGTTGCTGCTGATGGCCGCGGTGGCGGTGGCCGCCGCCGACCTGCCGAGGCTGGCGGCCTGGGTGGCGCTGCTGCTGGTGCTGCAGGGCAAGTCGGCGATGGAGGAGCGCCTGCTGGTGCGGCGCTGGCCCGAATACGCCGCCTACCGGGCGCGTACCTGGAAGTTCATCCCCCGGCCCGGTCGCCTGGATCCCTGAGGGCCAGCCGCAGCCAGGCCGCGCCCGCGATCAGTACGACGAGCACGCCCCAGCAGACCGCGGGCGCCGGACTTCCCAGCAGGGACTGCAGCAACAGAGCCGCACAGGCCGCCAGGGACAGTCGCACCGGCAAGGCTGCCTGGCGCGGCCTGCCACGCGGCGCGATCCACAGCAGGGAAAGCGCGAGCACGCAGCATCCGACCTGCGCCCCCAGCGCCCACCACGCGCTGCCGTCCGGGAGCACCAGCCAGTTCTCGCCCGCGACCACCGAGGCGACGGGCAGGATCACGGCGGCACCGATGAGCTGGTAGAAGACGAATTGCTCGCCCGCGCACTGGTCCAGGCGCGGGTCGCGCAGCAGGCGTTGCTGGGCCACCCAGGCCAGCGCCGCGCAGGCGGCCAGGGCCATGCCGCTCAGCGGCAAGCTGCCGGCCAGCACCAGCACCACCAGCATGCCGGCCAGCATCGCCGGCCAGGCGCGGGGGCCGCGCCGTAGCGCGGCCTGCAACAACAGCGCGCCCGCGCTGAACTCCACCGCGGCGCCGGCGCCTACATGGGGCACGGCCAGGTACAGCAGGGCCATGCGGGCACTGAACAGCAGCCCCAGGCCCATGCCGGGGGTCAGCGTGGCGTCCTGCGCGAACACCGCGATGGGGCGCCAGCGGGTCCACAGCCACATCAGGAACAGCGAGGCGGTGCTGCTCAGCGTGGCCTGAAGCAAGGGCGGCACCGAGGGCGCCGCGACGGCCACCGCCGCCAGTTGCACGCCCCACAGCATGGCCCCCGCGGCCTCTCCGCGTGCCCCCTCGCGCAAACTCGCGTCCATGGTGCGGGCGGTGCGCGGCGCGCGACTGCGTTCGCGCTCAGGCGTCCAGGCCCTGCTGCACCTGCTCGGCGGCGCGCAGCACCGCGCGGGCCTTGGCCTCGGTCTCGCGCCATTCCATCTCGGGTACCGAGTCGGCCACCACCCCGGCGGCCGCCTGCACGTACAGCCAGCCGGCCTTGACGATTCCGGTGCGGATGGCGATGGCCAGGTCCATGTCCCCGGCGAAACTCCAGTAGCCCACGGCACCGCCGTACAGGCCGCGACGCGTGGGCTCGAGCTCGTCGATCACTTCCATGGCACGGATCTTCGGCGCCCCGGACAGGGTGCCGGCCGGGAAGGTGGCGCGCATCACGTCCAGCGCGCCCAGGCCGGGTTGCAGCAGGCCCTCCACGTTGCTGACGATGTGCATGACATGGGAATAGCGCTCGATGGCGAAGGCCTCGGTCACCTGCACGGTGCCGGTGCGGGCGATGCGCCCGAGGTCGTTGCGCGCCAGGTCGATGAGCATCAGGTGCTCGGCGCGCTCCTTGGGGTCGGCCAGCAGTTCGCGCTCGTTGATCAGGTCGCGCTCGTGGGTGTCGCCGCGCGGGCGCGTTCCGGCCAGCGGGCGGATGGTCACTTTCTGGCCCTCGGGCGTGGCCTCCTGGCGCACCAGGATCTCCGGCGAGGAGCCCACCACCTGGAAATCGCCGAAGTTGTACAGGTACATGTACGGCGAGGGGTTCAAGGTGCGCAGCGCGCGGTACAGGGACAGGGGCGACTGCTCGAAACGCTTGCGCAGGCGCTGTCCGACCTGCACCTGCATGAAATCGCCCGCGGCGATCAGCTCCTTGGCCCGCACCACCGCGCGCAGGTAGTCGGCATGCTCGAACTCATGCTCCACCGGGGTCACTTCGGCCGGCGGCATGGCCGGCGCCTTCACGCTGGCCCGCAGCAGCTCGCGCAGTTCCCGCGGCCGGCTTTGCGCGCGCGCGTGGGCATCGGGCTGGGTCGGGTCCGCGTAGACGATGAAGCTCAGGCGCCCCGAGAGGTTGTCGATCACCGCCAGCTCTTCGCACTGCAGCAGCAGGATGTCGGGCAGGTCCAGCGGATCGGGGCGCGGGTTGCGCAGGGCCGAGGCCTGCAGGCGCGGCTCGATGTAGCGCGCCGCGTCGTAGCCGAAGTACCCGGCCAGACCGCCGCAAAAGCGCGGCATGCCTTGCGGCAGCGCTACCTTGTGACGGGCGCGAAAGGCCTCGATGAAAGCCAGCGGGGGTTGTTCGGAACGCTCCACCTCGACACCGCCGCGCAGCACGCGGGTGACTCCGCCCTTGACACGCAGCTCGGTGCCGGCGGCCAGGCCGATGAAGGAATAGCGCCCGAAACGCTCTCCGCCCACCACGGATTCGAGCAGGAAGGTGTTGCGCGCGGCGCCGCCCTCGGTGAGCTTGAGGTACAGCGACAGCGGAGTCTCGAGGTCGGCGAAGGCCTGCGAGACCATCGCGATGCGGTTGTAGCCGGCGTCGGCCAGGGCCTGGAATTCGGATTCGGTCATGGTGTGCTCGCTGGCGGCCGCGCGGCCGCCGGATGGTCAGGTGCCGCCCGCGACGGGCGGTCTCGGCTGCGGCGCGTCGCGCCGCCAGTCACGCCGCGCAGCGGCGCAAGCAGCAGCGGCGCCAGGGCCAGGCTCCCCGGTCCACCGAACCCAATGCGTGCTTGCGAGAGACGAACATCGACGAGTACCCAGACAAGGCGTGCAGGAATCAGACAATACCCAAGCTGCGCGAACTTTAGCAAATCCCCGCGCGCGCCTGCGGTATTTCAACAGCCTGCATGTGCCTGCGCCGGTTGCCAAGGCGCCGCGTTGCAGGCACACTGCGGCCCCATGCGAACGATCGTTCGCTTTTTCGACCACGAGGAGCTCCGATGCGCCTGCCCCGCCCATCCATCCTGCCGCGCCGCGCAGCGCTGCCCCTGCTGCTGTCCCTGCCCCTGTGCCTGGCGCTGCCCCGCCTGGCGGGCGCCGCGCAGCCCGAGCAGGCGCCGCCCGCATCGGCCCCGCCCCCCGCGGGGGCGAGCCCCCTGAAGCTGCACGGCGTGGTGGTGCCGCCGAGCGCGCAGGTCGGCGGCAGCCAGCTGCGGCTCAACGGAGCGGGAACGCGCTACTTCCTGATCTTCAAGGTCTATGTCGCGGAACTCTACCTGCCGCGCACCACCCGCAGCGCCAACGCGGCGCTGGGCATGGCCGGGCCCAAGCTGATGCGCCTGGTCATGCTGCGTGACGTCAGCGGCAAGGAACTGGGGGACAAGCTCACCGAGGACATCAAGAACAACGTGCCCGCGGCCGATTTCGCCACCATGATCACCGGCCTGGCCCGCATGGGCGGGCTGTTCGCCGATCGCCACGAGCTGCGCGAGGGCGATGTGGTCGAGCTCACCGACCTGCCCGGCAAGGGCATGCAGATCAGCATCAACGGACAGGTCGAGGGGGCCCCCTACGCCGACGCGAACTTTTTCGACAACCTGCTGCGCGTGTGGCTGGGGCCGCGGCCGGCCTCGCAGCGCCTGAAAAAGGCCCTGCTGGGCCACTTCGACGACTCGAACTGAGCGCCGGCTCTCAGGCCGGCTGCAGGGGCAGCTGGTCCAGGCGGTCGAAATAGGCCAGCGCCGGCGTGGAGCGGATGGGCTCGCCGTGGTTGTAGCCGTAGGTGGCGAGCACCGCGGGGCAGCCGGCCGCGGCGGCGGCGGCCGCGTCGTTCTGGGAGTCCCCCACCATCAGGGTGCGCGCGGGCGGCTGGCCCAGGCGTTCGCAGGTACGCAGCAGCGGCAGCGGATCGGGCTTCTTGCGCTCGAAGGCATCGCCTCCGACGACCTCGGAAAAGAACTCCAGCAGGCCCTTGCGCTCGAGCAGCTCGCGCGCGTGCACGCCCGGCTTGTTGGTCACGCAGGCCAGCGCCAGGCCCGCGTCGCGCAGGCGCCGCAGCCCCTCGATCACCCCGGGAAACAGCTCGGAGTGGCGGCCGTTGGCCAGCGTGTAGTGCTGCTGGTACACGCGCAGCGCCCGTGCCTGCAGCGCGTCGGCCTGCTGCGCCGGCAGGTGCAGGCGCAGCACCTGGGCGACCAGGTGTTCGGAGCCCTTGCCCACGCGCTGGGCGACCTGCTCGGGCGTGACCTCTCCCAGCCCGAGTTCGCGCAGCATGCCCCCCAGGGCCACCAGGAAATCCCCCAGGGTGTCGACCATGGTGCCATCGAGGTCGACGAGGGCGGCGAGCACGGGCACGCCGGCCACGAGGGGTGCGAGGGGTGCGGCCCCCGCCGACGCCAGCGCGGCCGTCATGCCACCCGCGCCAGTTCGGCGCGCATCGCGTCGATGACGGCGCGGTAGTCCTTGTGCCCGAAAATCGCGCTGCCGGCCACGAAGGTGTCGGCGCCGGCCGCGGCGACCGCCGCGATGTTCTCGGCCTTGATGCCTCCGTCGACCTCCAGCAGCACCTCGCGACCGCTTTGCGCGCGATAGGCGTCCAGGCGCTGGCGCACCATGGCGGTCTTGCGCAGCGCCTCGGGAATGAAGCTCTGTCCGCCAAAACCGGGGTTGACGCTCATGATCAGCACCAGGTCTACCTTGTCCATGACGAGCTCGAGCACGTCCAGGCTGGAGGCGGGGTTGAACACCAGCCCGGCGCGGCAGCCCGCGTCGCGGATCAGCTGCAGCGTGCGGTCGACATGGCGGCTGGCCTCGGGGTGGAAACTGATGATGTCGGCCCCCGCCTTGGCGAACATCTGCGCCAGCGCGTCGACGGGCTCGACCATGAGGTGCACGTCCAGCGGGACCGGCGTGCCATCGGAGCGCTTGCAATACGGCTTGACGGCCTGCGCCACCAGCGGGCCCACCGTCAGGTTGGGCACGTAGTGGTTGTCCATCACGTCGAAGTGGATGAAATCGGCGCCGGCGTCGATGACGCTGCGGACCTCGTCGCCCAGGCGGGCGAAATCGGCCGACAGAATGCTGGGGGCGATGCGGTAGGTCGTCATGGTGCGCTCATTCTAGGAGGCCCCCCCTATCCCCGGAGCGCGCCGTGTCTACAATCGACGCCACCATGGATGCCTATCAATTCTCGGTGGCGGTGGAGCCCTCGTTCCTGCCCGACGAGTCCGATGTCCAGCAGGGCCTGTGGGCCTACAGCTACACCGTGCGCATCCGCAACAGCGGCAGCCGCGCCGCCCAGCTGATCGCCCGGCATTGGGTGATCACCGACGAGTCGGGGCGCACCGAGGAGGTGCGCGGCCTGGGCGTGGTGGGCCAGCAACCCCTGCTGCGCCCGGGCGAGGTGTTCGAGTACACCAGCTGGACGCGCCTGCGCACGCCCGGCGGCACCATGCGCGGCAGCTACCTGTGCGTGGCCGAGGACGGATCGCAGTTCGACGCGCCCATCCCGGAATTCGCTCTGATCCCGCCGGGTGTGACCCTGCATTGAAGCCGCGGCGGCGCATGACCCGGCCTGCCCAGTCTCCGAGTGCCGCGCGCCACGCGCGGCGCGCGGCCGGGCTGGCCGCGCTGCTGCTCGGCCTGCTAGGCGCTGGCCTGCTGCTGGGCTCCTGCGCGACGGCGCCCGGGCCCGGCCCAGGCCCGGCGCCGGTAAGCGCCGGGTCGGCGGCCTCGGTGGC
>DAIDHU010000118.1 GCA_027451915.1 Thiomonas sp.
GCACGGCGAGGACATCGCCGGCCTGCGCGAACTCACGCTGTCCGAGGCCTATGCCCAGGGCAGCGGGGGGCTGCGCAGCACCAGCATCGTCGAGCCCTACCTGCAGCGCATCGTGTCGGACATCCGGCTGGCGCGTCCCATGCGCGTGGCGGTGGATTGCGGCAACGGGGTGGCGGGAGCCTTCGCGCCCGAGTTGCTGCGCCGCCTGGGCTGCGAGGTCACCGAGCTGTTCTGCGAAGTCGACGGCAGTTTCCCCAACCACCACCCCGATCCGGCGGATCCCCACAACCTCGAGGACCTGCAGCGCGCGTTGCGCGAGGGCGACGCCGAGATCGGCCTGGCCTTCGACGGCGACGGCGATCGCCTGGGCGTGGTGACCAAGGACGGCCATGTGATCTGGCCCGACCGCCAGTTGATGCTGTATGCGGCCGACGTGCTGGGGCGCCACCCCGGCGCCGCGATCATCTTCGACGTCAAGTGCACCGCCAACCTCGCTCCCTGGGTGCAGCGCCACGGAGGCGAGGCGATGATGTGGCGCACCGGCCATTCGCTGATCAAGGCGCGCATGAAGGAAGTGGGCGCGCCGCTGGCCGGCGAGATGAGCGGGCACATTTTCTTCAAGGACCGCTGGTACGGCTTCGACGACGCCCAGTACGGGGCCGCGCGCCTGCTGGAACTGCTGTCGCGCGTGGCCGACGTGCAGGCCGAGCTGCTCGCGCTGCCCGATTCGGTGTCCACCCCCGAGCTCAAGCTCCCGACCGAGTCGCAGCAGCAGTTCTCGCTGTGCGAGCGCCTGCAGCGCGAAGGGCGCTTTCCCACGTCCCGCCGGGTGCACACCATCGATGGGGTGCGCGCGGAGTACGACGACGGTTTCGGCCTGGCACGGCCGTCGAACACCACGCCCTGCGTGGTCCTGCGTTTCGAGGCCCACGACCAGGCCGGCCTGCGGCGCATCCAGGAAGAGTTCCGCGCCGCATTGCTGCAGTTGCAGCCCGACTTGAAGCTGCCCTTCTGACCCCCGGCGATGCCCGATTCCAGGCCCCTGCGGGTATTGCTGGTCAAGACCAGTTCGATGGGCGATGTCGTGCAGGCTCTGCCGGTGGTGCAGGACATCCTGCACCACCGGCCGGGCTCGCGCATCGAATGGATGCTCGAGCCCGGCTATGCCGACCTGGTCCGCCAGCACCCCGGCGTGGAGCGCGCGATCGCGGTGCCCTGGCGCGAGTGGCGCCGCCGCCCGCTGGCCGCGCAGACCCGTGCGCAGTGGCGCGAGCTGCGGGCGGATCTGGCGGCCCGGCGCTTCGACGCGGTCATCGATCTGCAGGGGCTGTGCAAGAGCGCGATCCTCGCTCGGCTGGCGCCGGGCCCGCGCTACGGCTGGAATGGGCGGGCCTGCCGCGAGCCCCTGGCGGCCTGCCTGTACGACCGGCGCATGCGCGCGCCGCCTTTGGATACGCGCTCGGCCGTGCTGCGCTACCGCGAGCTGTGCGCGTGGGCGCTGGATTACGCGGTGCAGGGCGAGCCGGTCTACGGGCTGCGCCCGACGCCGCTGCGCCCCGAGTGGCTGCCCGGCCGCGCGCCCTTCGCCGTGCTGCTTTCGGCCACCGCCCGCGACGAGAAGCTGTGGCCGGAGGATTCCTGGGTCGATCTGGGCGTCCAGCTGCGCGCGCGCGGCCTGGCTCTGGTGCTGGCCTGGGGCAGCGAGGTCGAGCGCGCGCGTGCCCAGCGCATCGCGGCGCGCGTGCTGGCCGCGAACCCCGACCCCGCCGCGGCCACGGTGGTGGTGGCGCCGCGGCGCCTGGGCCTGCTCGAGTGGGCGCAAAGCTTCGCCGCGGCCTCGCTGGTGGTGGGGGTCGACACGGGCCTAAGTTTTCTGGCTGCCGCCGTGCAATGCCCGGTGGTGGGGGTCTACACCGCCACCTCGCCGCTGCACGTGGGAATCCAGGCCAGCTCGCCGCATCGCAACCTGGGCGAGATCGGGCGCGCGCCGAGCAGCGCGCAGGTGCTGCAGGCAGCTCTGGAAATGCTCGCGCAGGGCGCGGTGGCGCGCGCGATGCCGGTCGCGGTGACGAACCCGGTGACGAACGCGGCGGCAGGCGGTTGCGCATGAGCGCGCACCCTCCGCGGGGCGACGAGCGCGGCCGCCACGAGCCCTCGAGCAGGCTTGCGCAGCGGCGCGCGCTTCGCCTGTACACCCTGGCCTGGTGGCTGCTCGCGCCGCTGGCCGTGTTGCGCCTGCTCTGGCGCTCGCGGCGCGACGCGGCGTACCGTGCCTGCCTGGGCGAGCGTTTCGGGCGCTACCGCGCGGCATACCCCGCGCGCACCGATGCGCCATTGTTGTGGCTGCACGCCGTCTCCCTGGGCGAGACCCGCGCCGCGGCTCCCCTGCTGGAGTCGCTGCGTCGTGAGCTTCCCGAGCTGCGCCTGCTGCTCACCCACACCACTCCCACGGGGCGCGGCGCCGGCGCCGAATTGCTGCGTGAGGGCGATGCGCAGGTCTGGCTGCCCTACGACCTGCCTTGGGCGGTGCGCCGCTTTCTCGAGCATTTCCAGCCCAGCGTGGGTGTGTTGATGGAAACCGAGCTGTGGCCCAACCTGGCCCGCGCCTGCGCCGACAGGGGCATTCAGCTGCTGCTGGCCAATGCGCGTCTATCCGCGCGCAGCGCTGCGCGCTGGGCGCGCTGGCCGGCGCTGGCGCATGCCACCTGCGGCGCCCTGGCCGGGGCGGCCGCGCAGACCGGAGGCGACGCCTCGCGCCTGCGCGGCCTGGGCGTGCGCGACGTGGTGGTGGCCGGCAACCTCAAGTTCGACCGGCGTGGCGATGCCGTCCTGCGCGCCCAGGGCCGGCGCTGGAGGGCCGCGGCCGCACGGCGCGTGCTGGTGCTGGCCTCCACCCGCGAGGATCGCGGGGCGGCCGAGGAGCAGCTGTTGCTGGACGCCATGCCCGCGGGCCTGGCCCGGCGCGTGCTGGTGGTGCTGGTTCCGCGGCACCTGGAGCGCGTCGCGGCCCTGCAGGTGATGCTGGAGCAGCGCGGGCTGCGTCACGGTCTGCGCAGCCGCGGGGAGCCCGACGCCGAGATGGAGGTGTGGATCGGCGACAGCATCGGCGAGATGCCGGCGTACTACGCCATGTCCGACGCCGCCTTTGTCGGCGGCAGCCTGCTGCCCCTGGGCGGGCAGAACCTGATCGAAGCCTGCGCCGAGGGCTGCCCCGTGGTGATGGGGCCGCATGTGTTCAATTTCGCGCAGGCGGTGGAGCAGGGCGAGCAGGCCGGCGCGGTGGCGCGGGCGCAGGATGCGGTCGGCGTGTGGACGCGGCTGCTGGGCTGGCTGGACGATGCGCAGGCCTTGCAGCGGGCGCGCGCCGCGGCGCGGGAATTCAGTTCCGCCCACCGCGGCGCGGCGCGGGCCCAGGCGCACTGGATCGCCCGGCGCCTGCGCGACGCCGTCGCGGACCGGGAGCCGGGGGCCGGCCGCGCGCGCGATCAGTAGGTGGGGATCGAGGGGTCGATTTCGCGCGACCACGCGGTGATGCCGCCCTGCAGGTTGTACACCTGCTCAAAGCCGTTCTGCAGCAGGAAATTCGCCACCTGGGTGCTGCGCCCGCCGGTGCGGCACATGATCAGCAGCTTCTTGCCCCGCTCGAGCTCACCCTGGCGCAGCGGGATCGTGGCCATGGGAATGGGCGTGCACTGGAAGCGCTGGTGGCGAATGCTCGCGCGTTCGAGTTCCCAGGGCTCGCGCACGTCCACCACCTGCCAGGAGTCCAGCTCCTCGGGGCGGTTGTCGAGCATGTCATGGAGTTCGCCGACGGTCAGTTGCGCAATCGTCATGGGAGGTCCTGCGGGAGGGCGCGCCGGCGGGTGTGCCGGCGTCGCCTGGGTTCAGAAACGGAAGCGCGGCGTCTCGGCGAAGCCGTGCAGGCGCGGAGCCATGGTGTCGAACAGGTCCACCACGCGCGACTGGCGCTCGCCGCTGCGCGTGAGCAACTGCGCGCGCATGATCGGCGCGTCGCCCACCACCGCGCACAGGCGGCCGCCCGGCTTGAGCCGGTCCACCAGCGCCTGCGGGATCTGCGCCACCGAGCCCGACAGCACGATGACGTCGAACTCGCCCGGAGGCAGCTCCTGGGAGGCATCCATGCAGCGCACCGTGGCGTTCATCACCCCCGCCTGGCGCAGGTGCCGCTGCGCGGACTCGGCCAGTTCGGAGTGGATTTCCAGGCTCATCACGTGCGCGGCGCAATGGCCCAGCAGAGCCGCCATGAAGCCGCTGCCGGCGCCGATTTCCAGCACCCATTCGTGCTTGCGCACGGCCAGCTCCTGCAGCAGGCGGGCTTCCACCTTGGGCGCCAGCATGATTTCCCCGCAAGGCAGCGGGATCTCCATGTCGGTGAAGGCCATGGCGCGATAGGCCGCGGGCACGAAGTCCTCGCGCTTGACCGCTCCCAGCAGGTTCAGCACGTCCTGGTCCAGCACATCCCAGGGGCGGATCTGCTGCTCGATCATGTTGAAACGGGCTTGTTCGAAATCCATCGCTGTAGTCGGCTCGTTCGGGAAAACCGCGATTTTATCCGCCCGCGCAAGCGCGGCGCTCGAAAAGCAGGTCCCACACGCCGTGGCCCAGACGCAGACCGCGCTGCTCGAAGCGGCTGGGCATGCGCCAGGAGGGGCGCTGGGCATAGTCCTGCGCGGTGTTGCGCAGAGCGGCTTCGCCCTGCAGAACCCGCAGCATGTGCTCGGCGTAGTCCTGCCAGTCGGTGGCGCAGTGCAGCAGGCCGCCGGGGCGCAGGCGCGAGGCCACCAGCGCCACCAGCGCGGGCTGGATCAGGCGGCGCTTGTGGTGGCGCTTCTTGTGCCAGGGGTCGGGGAAATACACGTGCACCGCGTCCAGCGAGCCGGGCGTGACCATGTCGCGCAGCACTTCGACCGCGTCGTGCTGGACGATGCGCACATTGTCCAGCACGAGTTCGCGCATGCGCAGCAACAGCGAGCCCACGCCGGGGGTGTGCACCTCCACGCCGATGAAATCCCGCTCGGGCTGCTGGTGCGCCAGTTGCGCCGTCGCCTCGCCCATGCCGAAGCCGATTTCCAGCACCCGCGGGGCGCGGCGCCCGAAGCAGGCAT
>DAIDHU010000119.1 GCA_027451915.1 Thiomonas sp.
CCTGCACATGCTCCAGCGCCAGGGAGGAGAAGTCCCAGGCGCTGAGGTCGGCGGCGACGATGACACAGGGGCTGCTGATGGAGCCCAGGTCGGGCAGGGGCACGCCCAGCAGCTGCGCGGCGAGCTTGCGCGCCACGCCGCGGATGTCCTCGGAGCGCGCGCGCATGTAGGCGTCGTCCATGGACTCGAAGGCTTCCGACAGGGCCTGGCCCACGCGCAGCACCACGGCCGCGGCATCGCCCTGGCCCTCGATGCCGCGGATGATGGCCCCGACGAATTCCTCGTCCATCGCCACGTCGACCAGGGCGCGCAGGATGGAGCGGGTCTGCTCCGAGGTGGAGGGCTGCTGGGCGCGTTCGTTGGCCTCGGAGATGAATTGCTCGAGCACGCCGCGGAAGCGTTCGAGCTCGGCGTCGATCTCGTCTTCGCAAATCACCTGGCGCTCGGGAACCAGGGGCTCCGGGAACACCAGGTAGGGAACACCCACGGCCACGCCCTTGCTTCCCGCCACGCCCTGCAGCACGTTGCCCGGCTGCGCCGCGGCCTGCCCGGCGGGCGTGGCCGCCGCGGCGGGGGCGGGCGCCTGCGCGGCCGGGGCCGGTTCCTCGGCCTCGCCGACGCCGGAGGCCGGGTCCATCAGGTAGGCGAGCAGCCGGGTCACGGCGTCGCGCTCGTCGGGGCCGTCGGCGTTGATGAAGACTTCGTCGCCTTCCTTGACCCCGAGCAGCATGAGCTTGACGGGGCTTTTCATGTTGGCCTTGCCTGCGGGGCTCTCGAGCTCGATGGCGCACTGGTAGGCCTTCGCCAATTGCGCCAGGCTCGTCGCCGGACGGGTGTGCAGGCCTTCGATGACCCGCACCACGGCGGCTGATCTGATCATGGGTGGTTCCTCGGGGCCCGCCACCCCGGGAGGAGCGGCGGGCGATTCTTGGTCAATCGCTCAGCTCGATCGTGGCATGGGCCTCGAGCTGTGCGCGCAGCACGGACTGTTCCACCGGGAAGACGCAGATCTCGCCGGGCCTTTGTGCCACCGAAGCCCCGTTGAAGTTCACCACGACGTGGCCCAGGTCCTTCACCTTGGCCCAGGCCGTGGAACCCACCGCGCAGACTTGCGATTGCACGCTTCCGATGCTCAGCTTGCTGCCCACGGAAGGCCCCTGGGGCGACGGCGGGCTGACTTCCCGGTGTTGCACCGAGATCTCGGCCAGCGCTGCCGGCGCTCCATCGGCGTAGAGCACGAGCACGCCGCCATCGAGCAGGTCGAAGGCTTCGGGCCCCACGTCGGTGACTTGCGTCTTGTAGTGAATCATGCTGTTTCCTTTGTCAAAGCAGGAGGCTTGCCGCCCATGCGATCACCACCGAGACCGGGCCCATGATCTGGCGCGAGATCAGCACCGCGGGCACGCCGATGCGGATGGTGTCCGGCTTGGCCTCGCCCAGCGACAGGCCCACCGGCACGAAATCGCAGCCTACCTGGGTGTCATAGGCGAACAGTGCCGGCAGGGCCATGGCCGGCGCGATGCTGCCGCGGGCGATGGCCGGGCCGATGATGGCCGCCCCGATGAGCTGGGCGATGACGGCTCCCGGGCCCAGGATGGGCGAGAGGAAGGGCAGGCCGCAGATCGCCGACAGCACCAGCAGGCCGAACAGGTTGCCGGCCAGCGGCTCCATCAGGTGCGCCAGCCCGGTGCCCATGCCGGTGGCGTTGATGATGCCGATGAGCATGGTGACAAAGGCCATGAAGGGCAGCACGTTGCGCAGCACCTGGTCCACCGCGCGGCGGCCGCTGTTGAACAGCACCCCGACCACGCCGCCCATCTTGCGCCCGATGAGGGTGATGAAGCGCACCAGGGGGTTGCCGCTCTGCGAGTCGCTGCCTCCCCCACCCGCCGGTGCGGACATGCCGAAGCCGCCGGCGGAGAAGCCGCCCGCGCCGCCGGCCGCGGCAAGGACCGGGGCGGCCTGGCCTGCCGCCGCCGGGGCCGGCGCGGCGGCGTCGGCGGGGCGCATGGTGGCCGTGGTCACGCCGGAGACGTAGATGTCCTCGGTGATGAAGTCGGCCAGCGGGCCGGACTTGCCCACCGGGGTCAGGTTGATGGTGGGAATGCGCTTGCGCGGATAGACCCCGCAGCGCGCGGTGCCGCCGCAATCGACGACCACGGCGGCCACCTCGCTCTCCGGAGGCGGGGCGCGGAAGCCGTCGACCACGGTGGCCCCGGTGAGGCGGGCCAGCTCACGCGCGACCTCGGGGATGCCGCCCCCGGTCACGGCCATGATCTTGTCGCGCTCGTGGCTGGGGCTGATGAGCAGCGGGCCGCCCCATCCACCCTCGCCGGCGCTGACTTCGACGGTGCGGAATTGTGTGGTGTTGAAGGACATGTTGTGGATCTCCTGGTACCCGGATCAATGTTCGAGCGTGTGCTGGGGGATCAAAGCGTCACGCCTTCGCGCTTGGCCAGCATGACCGTGATGCGCTCGGTCACGATGCCCTTGAGAAGGTTGATGAACATGCCGACGATCAGGTAGAAGATCGCGAGCTTGGCCAGGGAGAAGGGGGAATGCCCTTCCTCGACCAGCTTGGTGATGGCCGTGCCCACGCCCAGCCACACGAACAGTTCACCGGGATTGGCGTGCGGGAACAGCCCGGTGATGGGGTGGCACAGGGAGACCGCCGAGTCGTAGAAGGCCGGCTTGTGGCGCTCCTCCACGAACATGCCGAAGGTGTAGGCCATCGGGTTGGTCAGGAAGAACATGGCCAGGAAGGGCAGCACCGTGTAGCGGGTGAAGGCGTTGCGGGCCGCGGCCTGCGCCAGCTTGTGCACCCTTTGCTCGCCGATCAGCCCGATGAGGGTGTAGACGGCCGTGAGCAGCACGATCAGGGTGGGCAGGATGCCGGTGACAAAGCCCACGAAGGTCTTGCCACCCGCGTTGAACACGCCGATGAAGGCCTCGGCGCCATGGGTCAAGAGTTGAATAAGGTCCATTTGTCTCCTCCGCTAGATGCGTTCAGTTTGTTGTTCGGCCCGGCATGCGGGCGTGGGAACCATCAGTTGCATGTCTGGCTTGCTCGGCTTCGCACCCCCTGGATTTGTTGGATGGCCTGCCACACGGCCTTGGCCGATTTCGATTCCCCCGAGCGGGGTTCATAGACCTCGGCGAGTTGCTCGAGGGTGTATTGCTCCGCTTCGGGAAGGGATTCGAAGCGGGCGAACACGGTGGCGCCGAACATGGTGCGCAGCCGGCGCACGCGCAGGTCGGAGCCGACTTCCAGCAGCGCGATGGCTCCGCGCCCGAAGCGCGAGCGGGCGTGGCCGACGCCCAGATAGCCGTCCGACCAGCTGCGCGCGGCGTCGCCGAAGGTGCGCCGGAAGTAGCGCAGTTGATACCATGAGGCCAGGACTTGCAGGGTCAGGAACAGGGCGAACAGCAGCAGCGCGGTATGCATGGAATTCCTCCTTGTCGGCTCGATGTTCGGGATCGGGATGGATGCGCGGGATTTTGTCGTACAAACCAGCTGAAGGGCTTTAGTTCGCACAATTGTTCTCAATGCCTGTACTATGTTCATCCGGGAGAGCCCTGATGAAACCCATTGCAGGCCCCTCCTCGCCAGCACCCTCCCCGGCCATGACCAGCACTTCGCCCTTCCCGTCCCAGCGCGATCGCGAAGCCGCGCCCGCATGGCTGGCGCTTCCCGACATCGCGGCCAGGACGCGCAGCTGGTGCTGGATGCGCACGGAGCTGCCGGCGTGGATCGACTCGCGCTGCCAGGCCCGCGGGCTGGGGGTGGTGACCGATCGCGCCGCGCTGGGCCGCGCGTACTGGGCCTGGGTGGCGCTGCTCGCGGGCGCGCCCGAGGCCGAGGCCTCCCATCCGGTGGATTTCTCGCATTTCGCGGCGGGAGCGCTGCTGGCCAACCTGGTGCGCGAGCGCGTGCTGCCCTGCGCCCACCAGGACCTGGGGGCCTGCATCGGCGTGCTCACCGACCTGTGCATGACCCTGCTTTCGGCGTGGCGCGGCGCGCTGGGCGAGGCGCCGGTGGCGCGCGACCCGGCGCTCGAGGCCCGGCACTGGTCGAGCTTTCTGGAGAACCTGGGCTCGGATCCCAACCTGGCGGTGGGCTTCGTGGATTTGTTCTCGGGGCGCGAACCGGTGTGGCGCTTCCCGCTGATGCCGGGCATGCGCCCGGCGATGCAGGGCCCGGGCCGCACGGCCTGAACGCGGCCCCGGAACGGGGTTGGCTGGAGCATGGGCATGGCCGTTGCCGCCGGGGTCGCCGGGGTTCAGTGCATGGCCTGTTGCAGGGCCGCCGCCACTTCCCGCGGCGCCTCGACATGGGGCAGATGCCCGACGCCGTCGAGCAGGCGCAGGCGCAGGCCCTGGGGCAGGCGCCTAGCCTGGCCGACGTCCAGCACCTGGTCGTCGCGCCCCCAGATCACCGCCGTGGGAACCCCCAGCTGACCCAGCCAGGCGGCCGCCTCGGGCAGCCTGGCGGGCAGCAGGCGCCGCGCCACCTGGCGCAGATGGCGCCGCGTGGCGGCGCCGCCCAGTTGCTGGCGTGCGGCGGCGACGAAGGACGGGGTGATGCGGGCCGGGTCGTGCACCAGCAGTTGCAGCGCGCCTCGCAGGGCCTGCTCGTCCTGCGCGTCCAGCAAGCGCTGGATGAAGGCCTGGTTCATGGAATCCCCCACCCCCGCCGGCGCCAGCAGGCACAGGGAGCGCAGGCGCGCGCCGCTGCGTCGAGCCAGCTCGATGGCCACGGCGCCGCCCAGGGAATGCCCCAGGAGGTGGAACTCGCCCACCCCGGCCTGGTCCAGGCGCTGGAGCATCTGCAGCGCCATGTCGCCCACGGAACCGGCGGCGCAATGCCGGGAGCGGCCGTGCCCGGGAAGGTCCAGCGCCAGCACGGAGATGTCCTCGGGCAGGATGTCGACCAGCGGCTTCCAGGAACGGTGGTCGGTGCCGAAGCCATGCAACAGCACCAGGGGGATCGTGCCGGCATCGCGCCAGCGCGCCAGATGGGGCAAGGCGTCCTCCCCCGCCGGGGCGAGCACGTCGCCGGCGCGCACCCGCCCCCTGGGCCCGCTGCCCTGCAAGGCCTCGAGCCCGAATCCGTACTCCCGCGCCAGGTAGCGCGCCAGGGGCGTGGCGCGCTGCAGGCCCGAGGCCTGCGCGGGCGCGGAGCTGGCGCCGTGGGCGCCGGCCTGGGCCAGGGGCTGCGCCGGCTGCGCGCCGTCCGCGGCGCCGGGGGCCTGGGCGCCGCTGCCGGGCACGGCCTCGCCGGCGGCCAGGATCCAGGCCACGGCCTCGCCCACCGGG
>DAIDHU010000120.1 GCA_027451915.1 Thiomonas sp.
CTGATGTTAAACGGAATGCGTCGCATTTGCATAATTGTCCCCGGCACGCCCGAGCGTCGCCAGCGCGCCGCGCGATGCCTGGGTATGCTCTGCCCACGCTGTGAACCCCCGAAAGGAAGCCTTGATGCGAGCCATTGCCTATCGCCAGCCCGGCCCTCTGGACGCCGCCGAATCCCTCAGCGACGTCACGCTGGACGATCCTCGCCCCGGCCCGCGCGACCTGCTGGTGCGCGTGCGGGCGGTCTCGGTCAACCCCGTGGACACCAAGGTGCGCAGGAACACCGCCCCTGCGGCCGGGGAATGGAAGGTGCTGGGCTGGGATGCCGCCGGCGTGGTGGAGGCCGTGGGCGAGGCCGTGCGCAACTTCCGTGTCGGCGACAAGGTGTTCTACGCGGGGGATCTGACCCGGCAGGGCAGCAACGCCGAACTCCAGGCCGTCGACGAGCGCATCGTGGGGCACATGCCCGCCTCGCTGGACTTCGCGCAGGCGGCCGCGCTGCCGCTGACGGCCATCACGGCGTGGGAGGCCTTGTTCGATCGCCTGGAGGTGCGCCGCGCGGTCCCCGGGGGCGCGCGGGCGCTGCTGGTCATCGGCGGAGCCGGAGGCGTGGGCTCCATCGCCATCCAGCTGGCGCGCCAGCTCACCGACCTCCAGGTCATCGCCACCGCTTCACGCCCCGAGACACGCGCCTGGGTGCAGCGCATGGGCGCGCACCACGTGGTCGACCACGGCCAGGCGCTGGCGCCCCAGGTTCAGGCCCTGCAGCTCGGCCAGCCGGCCTTCGTGTTCTCCACCACCCAGACCCATCGGCACCTGGCCGACGTGGCCGCGCTGATCGCCCCTCAGGGACGATTCGCCCTGATCGACGACCCGCAGCAGCTCGACATCTCCCCGTTCAAGCGCAAGAGCGTGTCGACCCACTGGGAGTTCATGTACACCCGCAGCATGTTCGCCACGCCCGACATCGACGAGCAGGGGCGGCTGCTGGACGAAGTCAGCCGCCTGATCGATGCCGGCAAGCTGCTCAGCACCCTGCACACCCGGCTCTCGCCCATCAACGCGGCCACGCTGCGCCAGGCGCACGCCATGACCGAGTCGGGCGCCAATATCGGCAAGATCACCATCGAGGGATTCTGACCCCCCGGGCCGAGTCAGGCCCGGGGGCAGGCCGCGCCAGGCGCTGGCCTACTGCACCTTGACCTCGAGCACCTTCGGCCGGGCCTCGGCGGCCTTGGGAATGCTCAGGCTGAGCACGCCCTCCTTGAACTCCGCCTTGGCGGCCTGCTCGTCCACGTTGCCGGGCAGGGAGAAACTGCGGCTGAAACCGCCGTAGTAGCGCTCCACGCGGTGGTAGCGGGTGTCCTTCTGCTCGGTCTCCTGGCGTCGCTCCCCGGAGATGGTGACCGTGCCGTTGTCGATGGTGATTTTCACGTCCTCCTTCTTCACCTCGGGGATCTCGGCCTTGATCACGTAGGCGGCGGGGGTTTCCGAGATGTCCACGCGCGGCGACCAGTCCGCCACGGCCACCGACTCCGCGCCCTGGGCCCGGCGCCCCCAGGCGCCCATGCGCGACAAGCCCACCGCGCGTGTGTAGCGATCGAACAGATCCTCGATTTCGTGCCAGGGATCCCATGGAACCATTGCCATGATGCTCGCTCCTTCGCGGGAGGAAAAGGTCGGAACTCGCCGGCCGCCCCGCACACGACCGCGAGCCGCCGGAGC
>DAIDHU010000121.1 GCA_027451915.1 Thiomonas sp.
ATCAGCTCTTGCCGGGGCTGGGTGATCGGCTCAAGCAACGCTTTGTCGGCTGGAACGCCGCCCTGCTGCTGGCCGACCTGCGGGCCGAGCGCGCGCTGGGCCTGAAGGCCTCGAGGCGTCACGTGCTGTACAACGGCCCCATCGAATGCCGCTTGTTCACCTTCGCGCTGGTGGCCGGGCGGCCGCCGCGCAAGGTGTGACGGCTCCGGCGACGCAGGGGGCCGTCAGTACCCCCGCAGCGCCAGGCGCAGCACCGCGGCGCCGTAGTGCCGTGCGATCAGCGTGGTGAAGCGGTCGAAATCGATGTGCGCGGTGGCATCGGCGCGGTCGGAGATGCAGCGCACGGCGGCGAAGGGCACGCGGTAGTCGGCGCATACCTGCGCCACCGCGGCCGTCTCCATGTCCACCGCCAGGGCCTCGGGCAGCAGCTCGCGCAGCTCGGCGGCCTGCGTCGGGCCGCTGATGAAGCGGTCGCCGCTGAGCATGAGGCCGCGGTGCAGTCGCGGGGAGGTGATGCCCAGGCCCTGCAGGCGGCTGGCGCTGGCATCGTCCTGCAGCATGCCGTCGAGGGCGCGCTGCGCGCCCTCGGCCAGGCGCTCGGTCCATGCGGGGTCGCCGGCGAAGCGGCTGCGCCCGGTCAGGGGAACCTCGAAGCGCGGGAACAGCGGCGAGGCGTCCAGGTCGTGCTGCAGGCATTGCTCGGCCACCACCACGTCGCCGATGCCCACGCCCTCGCCCAGGCCGCCGGCGGTGCCGGTGAACACCAGCGCCTCGCAGCCGAACTCGGCGATCAGGCTGGTGGCACTGGTGGCCGCCGCCACCTTGCCCACGCCCGACAGCACCAGCACGGCGTCGAAGCCCCACAGCCTTCCGCGATGGAAGGCGCGCTGGCCGCGCAGTTGCAACGGCCGCACGGCCAGCAGATGCTGCAGCAGCAACTGCTGCTCGGCCTGCAGCGCGCTGAGTACGCCGATGCGGGGATTGCGTCGATCGGGCATGGCGGGCGGGGCTGTGTTCAGGCGCGCGCGCCCGGGCCCGGCGCGCCCGGAGCCTCGGGCATGCCGTCGGTGAACACGCCGCTGGCGCCCAGCTCGAGCCAGTGACGCAGCTGCAGGGGGTCGTCGACCGTGTACACCCGAAACTCCAGTCCCGCCGCGCGCAGCGGCTCGACCACGGCGGCGTCGGCCCCGCGCGCCGCCAGGTGCAGCGCACGCAGGCCCAGCGCCTGGGCCACGCCGCGCCAGTGGGGGGGCAGGCGCTCGCACAGCCAGGCGCGCGGCAGGCGCGGCGCGGCACGCATGGCGCCCTGCAGCGCGGCAATGGAAAAGGAAGACAGCAGCGGCGGCTCGGCGTCGCTCCACAGCGCGGCGGCGAGCCCCGCCACCGCGCCTCCCCAGGCCTCCTGCAGCGGCGCCGGGGCGTCGTCGTCGACCTTGATTTCCAGGTTGAGCCAGGTGGGATCGGCGCAGGCGCGCAGGGTCTCGCGCAGCTCGCGCAGGCTGGGCAGGGCCTCGCCGGGCAGCGCGCGCAGCGCCGCCCAGGGCAGGGCGCTGGCGCGCAGGGTGCTGCCGTGGGTGCGCAGCAGCGCGTCGTCATGCAGCAGGAAGGCCTCGCCGTCGGCGCTGAGCTTGACGTCGCACTCGAAGCTGCGGAACCCCGCGCGCAGCGCGGCGCGGCAGGCGGCCAGGGAATTCTCCGGCCCGAGCGCGGCACCCAGGCGATGGGCGATGAGGCTGCGCGGAATCCGCGTCGGCGACGCGCCGGTCCCGGCATTGCCGGGCCCCCGCGGGCGCGCGGGCGCGTGCAGCTCGGCGCTGGGGGCGTTCATGAGCCGCAGCGCTTCTCCAGCCGGTCCAGCTCGGCGTAGGTGATGCTGCGGCCGCCCGCGGTGGCCTGCTGGATCGCCAGGGTGATGCAGGGGGTGGTGCTGGCCAGCGCGAGCTCGCCGGCGTCCACCGGCAGCCCGTCCCGGCGCCAGCGCAGCAGCCCCAGCACCACGGCGATCACCACGATGCCCAGCAGCACGCCGAGCAGGCCTTGCAGGTGGGGGCTCAGGGGCTTGCGCGAGGACTTGGAACGGGGCATCGCCGGCGGGGGCGCTTGGCAGCGCGGATGGATGTCGGAACGAGGAGGCGGCGCGCAGTGTAGCGCGCCGCCCGGGACGGGCGCGGGGGCCAGGCCGCTCCGTGCTCAGGCCAGGCTGGCCAGGCTCGGATTGAGGGTGTAGGTGCCGGTGATGCTGGCGTGGGCCAGGATGTGTCCGGCCATGGCCTCGCGCACCTGCTGGCCCGTGAACTCTCCGTCCACCGGGCAGCGCGCGATGTCCAGCGCGTACAGCGTGAACACGTAGCGGTGGGGCAGCGCGTCGTTCCACGGCGGGCAGGGGCCGTCGTAGCCGAAATAGTTGCCCTGCATGTCCTGGTCTCCGCGGAACCAGGCCGTGTAGTCGTTGATGCCGTGGCGCGGGGCCGGGCCGGGAAGCGGCGGCTTGCCGCGCGGGCTCACGCCAGAGCTCATCGAGCCGGCGGCGATCTCGCGCAGCGTGGGCGGCAGGTCCACCAGCACCCAGTGGAAAAAGTCCACCCGGGGCAGCGAGGCGGGCACCGTGCGCCCCTCGCGGTTGACGTCCTCGGCCGAACTGGGCACGTCCGGATCGTGGCACACCAGCACCAGGCTGCGCGTGCCCTGGGGCACCTCGTCCCACGCCAGGTGGGGGTTGCGGTTGTCGGACAACGAGACGTGGCCCACCGCGGCGGGCTTGCAGAACGCGAAGTCGGATGCGATGACGTGCTGATCCTGGAAGGAATCGCTTCGTAGACGCATGGCAATCTCCTGGCCTGACGGGGGAGGCCGGCGGCGCCACGCGCCGCGGCCATGCTTGCATGGTAGTCCGCCGCGGAGTTGTCAGGGAACGTTGCCGGAGCCTCCGTCCTGCAGGCTTTCCTGGCCCTGCGGCAACATCTCGATGGTCACCACCAGACCGGCGATGCGCTGCGTCAGGGCGCGCTCGACCTGCAACCGGCAATCGGCCGCGCGCCCCAGGCTCCACTGGGCGGGCATGTGCATGTGCATGCCCACGAAGCGTCGCGTGCCGGCGCGGCGGGTTCGCACGTGGTCGAAGCGCAGGTCCTCGCTGCGGAACTCGCCCAGCACCTGCTCGACCGCGGCCAGGTCGCCGTCGGGCAGGGAGCGATCCATGAGCCCGTCCACCGAGCGCGCGACCAGGCGCCAGGCTTCGCCGACGATGTGGCCGGCCACGACGATGCCCACCACCGGGTCCATCCACAGCCAGCCGGTCAGGGGCACCAGCACCACCCCGACCACCACGCCCACGCTGGTCCACACGTCGGCCAGCAGATGGCGCGCGTCGGCTTCCAGCACGATGGAGCGCAGGCGCTGCGCGCCGCCGAGCATCCAGCGCGCCACCGCCAGGTTGATCAGCGTGGCCGCCACGTTCAGCACGGCGCCCACCGGCACCATGTGCACGGGCTGCGGGGCCAGCAGACGCCGCACGGCCTCGGCCGCGATGCCCAGCGCGGCCAGGCCGATCAGCAGGCCCTCCAGCGCGCTGGAAAAATACTCGGCCTTGGTGTGCCCGTAGGGATGGTCGGTGTCCGGCGGGCGCCCGGCGACGGCCACCATCAGCAGGGCGAAGCCGGCGGCCACGACGTTGACCAGGGATTCCATCGCATCCGACAGAAAACCCACCGAGCCGGTCAGGTGCCAGGCTCCCAGCTTGAGCGCGATGACCACGAAGGCGGCGGCGAGGGAGACGTAGAGGTAGCGGCGCATGGGTTGCGGGCGGTGGGCGAATCCCGTGATTGTGCCGCCGGGATGCGGCGCGCAGGCACGCGCGGCGGCGGCGAAATTGTGGCCGCATTTTCGTGGTCACAGTAATGTCAAAATGGAGCCTATAGACTGCGGGTTGGAGGCATCTCGCAACGGGATCGCGGGCAGGAGGCCCGCCGCACCGCGCGAGGCGCGCGCCGCTGCATCGCGGCCGATGCCCGGCGCGTGGTCGGCGCCGCCCTTTCCTGCCGTGCCTTCCCGCCCGCGGCCCTCCGCGGGCCACCGCCCCTCATCGCGATGTCCTACGCCCTGCGCCGCCTGCCCCTGCCCGTGCCGAACCGGCGCGACCTGCTCGCGCTGCCGCTGGTCATCGCCCTGTTTTTCATCATCAGTCACGCGGGCCGCCAGATGGCGGGGCCCTACCAGCTCGGGCAGCCGCTGCCCATTTCCCTGTCGCCGCTGGCGCTGCCGGCCTACGGCCTGTACACGGTGCTTCGCATGCTGGCGGCGCTGCTGGTCTCGCTGGTGTTCACCATCGTGTACGCCTGGCTGGCCGCGCACAACCGCTATGCCGAGCGGGTGCTGATTCCGGCGCTCGACATTCTCCAATCGGTTCCCGTGCTGGGCTACCTGTCGATCACCGTCACGGGCTTCATCGCCATGTTCCCCGGCAGCCTCTGGGGGGTGCAGATGGCGGTGATTTTCGCCGTGTTCACCGGCCAGGCCTGGAACATGACCTTCGCCCTGTACCAGGGCATGAAGACCCTTCCGCGCGACCTGCACGAGGCCGCCACGCTGTACCGGCTCAATGCCTGGCAGCGTTTCTGGAAACTCGAACTGCCGTTCTCGATGCCCGGATTGCTGTGGAACACCATGATGTCCATGTCGGGGGGCTGGTTCATGGGGGTGGCCTCGGAGGCCATCACCGTGTCCGGGCGCACCGTCACGGTGCCCGGCATCGGCTCGTACATCGCCCGGGCCATCGCGGCGAAGGACCTGGGGGCCATCGGCTGGGCCATTTTCGCGATGATCATCATCATCGTGCTGTACGACACGCTGCTGTTCAGGCCCATCGTCGCGTGGGCCGACAAGTTCAAGTTCGAGATGACGGCCTCCAGCGTCGCGCCGACCTCCTTCGTGCTGGACTTCCTGCGGCGTACCCGGTTCATCAAGATGCTCGGCGTGGTGCCCAGGGGCCTGTGGGAGCTGAGTCTGCTGCTCACCCCCCGCGTGGGGCGCCCGACACCGGCCTCGCCCCGGCTGGTGCGCTACGGCGACGGCGTGTTTTTCGCCGCCTTGCTGGGCTTCGCCGTCTGGGCCGTGGTGGCCCTGCTGCAGGTGCTGCCGCGCGACTTCGGCTGGCCCATGGTGGGCCATGTGCTGTGGCTGGGCCTGATCACCGGGTTCAAGGTGATCCTCCTGGTCGGCCTGTCCGCGGCGGTGTGGGTGCCGATCGGGGTGTGGATCGGGCTGCGCCCGCGCTGGGCGGCCGGGGTGCAGCCGCTGGCCCAGTTCCTGGCCGCGTTCCCGGCCAACCTTCTGTTCCCGCTGTTCGTCGTGGTGATCGTGCGCTGGCATCTCGACGTCGACGTGTTCACGGCGCCGCTGATGGTGCTTGGAAGCATGTGGTACGTGCTGTTCTCGGTCGTGGGCGCCGCTTCGGCGATTCCCACCGACATGCGCGAGGCTGCCACGAACCTGGGCGTGCGCGGCTGGCTGCGCTGGAAGCGCCTGTACCTGCCCGGGGTGTTTCCCGGATTCGTCACCGGCGCCATCACCGCATCGGGCGGCGCCTGGAACGCCAGCATCGTCGCCGAAGTCGTGAGCTGGGGCGACAAGACGCTGGTCGCCAACGGTCTGGGCGCCTATATCAGCCAGGCCACCTCGGCCGGCAAGGGCGCGCAGATCGCACTGGGCGTAGGGGTCATGTGCCTGTATGTGACCCTCGTGAACCGGGTGTTCTGGCGCCGGCTCTACGATCTTGCCACGCGCCGCGTGCGCCTGGATTGAAGCCTTTTCCCGGAGCCGATGCCCATGTCCGCCCATCCGCAAGACCCTGCCGAGCAGGCACAGGACGCCGACGTCTTTCGTGCCGAGCATGTGCGCAAGTCCTTCAAGGCTCCCGACGGCACCGAGCTGCTGATCCTCGACGACGTCAACCTGCGCCTGCGCGAGCACGAGATCCTGGTGCTGCTGGGACGCTCGGGCTCGGGCAAGTCCACCTTGCTGCGCATGCTGGCGGGCCTGTCGGAGCCCAGCGCCGGCACGCTGCTGCACCGGGGGCGGCCGATCCAGGGCCCGGTGCCCGGGCTGGCCATGGTGTTCCAGAGCTTCGCGCTGTTTCCCTGGCTGACGGTGCTGCAGAACGTGGAGCTGGGCCTGGAGGCGCTGAAGGTGCCGCAGGCCGAGCGCCGGCAGAGGGCGCTGGCGGCCATCGACCTGATCGGCCTGGACGGATTCGAGTCGGCCTACCCGCGGGAACTCTCCGGCGGCATGCGCCAGCGCGTGGGCTTCGCGCGCGCGCTGGTCATCAACCCCGATGTGTTGCTGATGGACGAGCCCTTCTCGGCGCTGGACGTGCTGACCGCCGAGACCATGCGTACCGACCTGCTGGACCTGTGGGCCGAGCGCAAGATTCCCACCCGCGGCATTCTGCTGGTGTCCCACAAC
>DAIDHU010000122.1 GCA_027451915.1 Thiomonas sp.
GACGGAGATCGGCATGTAAACCTCGCCCCGCACTTCGATATCCAGCGGCTGGGAAAGCTCAAGTGGAATAGACTGGATCACCCTGGCGTTGGCCGTCACATCGGCGACCACGCGCCTGCCGCTGCTGCACGCGCAGGACCGCCGCGCGCCCGAGGCCACGCCCCAGGCGGGCGACTCCACCCCGGCAAGTCCCGCCGCCCAGCCGAGCCCTCCCGCGCCGGGCGGCGCCGCGTCGGCGGCGCCCTCGGGCGGATCCACCCTGCTGGTCGAGCGCCCGCTGCGCTCGGGCCAGCGCGTGTCCTCGGCCGGTGACGTCATCGTGCTCGACGCGGTCAGCCACGGCGCGGAAATCATCGCCGGGGGCAACATCCACGTCTACGCGGCGCTGCGCGGGCGCGCCCTGGCCGGCGCGCACGGCGACGCCAGCGCGCGCATCTTCTGCACCTGCCTGGAGCCCGAACTGGTGGCCATCGCCGGTGTGTATCGCACCGCCGAGCAGCCGCTTGCGCCGGAAATCGCCGGCAAGAGCGCGCAGGTGCTGCTGGACGGCGAGACTCTTCGCTTCGAACCCCTGCGCGGGCGCTGAGCCTCGCGCGCGACCCGATCCATCCCTCCTTCCCTTCCCCAGCAGCCCCCTCCCATTCGCATTCCGTCACCATGGCAAAAATCATCGTCGTCACCTCGGGCAAAGGCGGAGTCGGCAAGACCACCACCAGCGCGGCCTTCGCCTCGGGCCTTGCCCTGCGCGGTCACAAGACAGCGGTCATCGACTTCGACGTCGGCCTGCGCAACCTGGACCTGATCATGGGCTGCGAGCGACGCGTGGTGTACGACTTCATCAACGTGATCCAGGGCGAGGCCAACCTGAACCAGGCGCTGATCAGGGACAAGCTCTGCGACCAGCTCTACGTGCTGCCCGCTTCGCAGACCCGGGACAAGGACGCGCTCACCAAGGAGGGCGTGCAGAAGGTGCTGGAAGACCTGGATGCGATGGGCTTCACCTACGTCGTCTGCGACAGCCCGGCGGGCATCGAGAGCGGCGCGCTGCTGGCCATGCATTTCGCCGACGAGGCGCTGATCGTCACCAACCCCGAGGTATCGTCGGTGCGCGACTCGGACCGCATCCTGGGCATCCTGGGTTCCAAGACCCGCCGCGCGATCGAGGGGGGCGAGCCTATCCGCGAGCACCTGCTGATCACCCGCTACAACCCGAGGCGCGTGGCCGACGGCGAGATGCTGTCCATCGACGACATCCAGGAGATCCTTCGCCTCAAGCTCATCGGCGTCGTGCCGGAGAGCGAGGCCGTGCTGCAGGCCTCGAACCAGGGCACGCCGGCCATTCACCTGGAGGGCTCCGACGTGGCCTACGCCTACCAGGACGTGATCGCCCGCTTCCTCGGCGAGGAGCGCCCGCTGCGCTTCACCGAGTACCAGAAGCCCGGCCTGTTCAAGCGCCTGTTCGGCCGGTGAGCAGGAGAATGCCCATGTCCATCCTGTCCTTCCTGCTGGGCGAGAAAAAGAAGACGGCGAGCATCGCCAAGGAGCGCCTGCAGATCATTCTCGCGCACGAGCGCGCCTCCGGCGCCCCCGCGGACTACCTTCCGGCGCTGCAACGCGATCTCATGGAGGTGATCTCGCGCTACGTGCGCATCGATCCGAACGACATCCAGGTCAAGCTCGAACGCCACGAGTCGCTGGAGGTGCTGGAGGTGAAGATCGAGATCCAGCAGCCCTGAGCGGGCTCAGCCGCGGGCGCCGCCTTCGGTGCCGAAGCCGTAGGCTTCGTCGAGCATGCGCTCGACCTGTGGCTGCCAGGGCGGCAGCCACACCCCCAGCCAGTTTCTCAGGGCTTCGCAGTCCAGGCGGGAATTGGCCGGCCGCGGCGCCGCGGCCGGGTACTCCGCGCTGGAGATGGGCTGCACCTGCGTGGCGTCGCAGCGCAGGCTCATGCCGCGCTGCGCGACGTGGCTGAGCACATGGCATGCGTAGCCGTGCCAGCTCGTGCACCCGCTGCTGCTCAAGTGGTACAGCCCCTGGTTGGCACGCGCCAGTTCCGGCTCGCGCATCAGGCGGTGCAGCGCCAGCGCGCTGATGTCGGCGATCAATTCCGCGGAGGTCGGCGCGCCCACCTGGTCGGCCACCACGCGCAGGCTTTCACGCTCGCAACCCAGGCGCACCATGGTCTTCGCGAAATTGCCGCCACGCGCCGCGAACACCCAGGAAGTGCGCAGGATCAGGTGCCTGCAGCCACTGGCGCGCAGGGCCTGTTCGCCCTCGAGCTTGCTGCGCCCGTACACGCCCAGCGGATGCGTGGGATCGCCCTCGCGCCATGGGCGCGTGCCGCTGCCGTCGAACACGTAGTCGGTCGAGTAGTGCAGCAGCCAGGCGCCGCTGGCCGCGGCGTAGTCTGCCAGCAGCGCGGGGCCCCGGGCATTCACGCGATGCGCGAGCTCGGGCTCGCCTTGCGCCCGGTCCACCGCCGTGTAGGCGGCGGCATTGACCACCACGTCGGGACGCAGGCGATCCAGCAGGGCGCGCAGGGCTCCGGCGTCGCCCAGGTCGGCCTGCGCGCGCGCCATGGGCAGCAACTCGCCCAGGGGCAGCAGGGCACGGCGCAATTCCCAGCCGAGCTGTCCGTCCGCGCCCAGCAGCAGGATGCGCGGGCCCCGGGTCGCGCAGGAAACGCCGCTCACCGCAGGCTCGCTTCGCGGTAGCTTCCGCTGAGCACATGCCCGACCCAGGCCTCGTGTTCCAGGTACCAGCGCACGGTGCGCTCCAGGCCGGTGGCGAAGTCCACCCGCGGGGCCCAGCCCAGCTCGCGCTGCAGGCGCGAACCGTCGATGGCGTAGCGCCGGTCATGCCCGGGGCGATCGGCCACGAAGGCGATCTGCCTCGCGTAGCCCAGGCCGTCGGCGCGCGGACGCAAGGTGTCCAGCAAGGCGCAGAGCTGGCGCACCAGGTCGATGTTGCGCACCTCGTTGCGCCCGCCCACGTTGTAGCTGCGTCCCACCTCACCGCGTGCCAGCACCAGATCGATGGCCAGGCAGTGGTCCTCCACGTACAGCCAGTCGCGCACGTTGGATCCGTCCCCGTACACGGGCAGGGGTTTGCCCGCCAGCGCCTGGTGGATCATCAGGGGAATGAGTTTTTCCGGGAACTGGTACGGCCCGTAGTTGTTCGAGCAGTTGGTGGTGAGCACCGGCAGCCCGTAGGTATGGTGCCAGGCGCGCACCAGGTGGTCGCTGGCCGCCTTGCTGGCGGCGTAGGGGCTGTTGGGGGCGTAGGCCGTGGTTTCCTGGAAGGGCGGGTCCTGCGGCCCCAGCGAGCCGTAGACCTCGTCGGTGGACACGTGCAGGAAGCGAAACCCGGCCGCCTGCGGGCCCTGCAGGCCGGCGTGGTAGGCGCGCGCGGCCTCCAGCAACTCGAAAGTGCCCTGCACATTGGTGCGGATGAAGTCGCCGGGGCCGTCGATGGAACGGTCCACATGGCTTTCCGCGGCGAAATGCACCAGCGCGCGCGGCCGATGCCTGTGCAACAGATCCCGCACCGCGGCGCCGTCGCAAATGTCCACGCGCTCGAAGCCCAGGCGCGCGTCGCCGCGAAGGTCGCTCAGGTTTTCCAGATTGCCGGCATAGGTCAGCGCGTCCAGCACCAGCAGCGGCTCGTCGTGGCGACGCAGCCAGGAATGCACGAAATTGGCGCCGATGAAGCCGGCGCCTCCGGTCACGAAGATCATGGATGGGCGGTCTCGGCGAACTGCGGCGGCTTGCCGCGAGGTGCATTCTAGAAGCGCGCGCCGGGACGTCCTCCGGAAAACCCTGCGGACCCGGTAGAATCCCCAGGTTTGGCGCGGGGGAACCCACGCACGCCACCGGGGGAGCACGCGTGCCGCCGGTGCAACCCGCCCTCCCGAACCGCCCGGCGCGCCGGGCCGACGCCCGACATGCCCGCAAGTTCCTCCATCGACACCTCGGGGCTGCGCCTGGAGTTCACGCGCCACGGCGCGCAGGCGCTGGCCACGGCCCGCACCACGCTGGCCACCTTG
>DAIDHU010000123.1 GCA_027451915.1 Thiomonas sp.
CCGCGCAGCCCGCGGCCAACCTGCAATCCCTGCTGGTGCTGGCCAACATCGGCCTGGGGAGCGACTGATGCGCTGGCTGGCCTGGCTGATCACCCTGGCGCTGGGCGCGGCGCTGCTGGCCATGGCGGCCAGCGGGCGCCCCGGCAACGTCGCCATCCTGTTGCCGCCGTATCGCATCGACGTGTCGCTGAACCTGGCGGTGCTGGTGCTGTTGCTGAGTTTCGCGCTGCTGTACGCGGCGGTGCGCGCGCTCAGCCTGCTGCTGGGCCTGCCGCGCGCGGCGGCCCAGTTCCGATCGCGCCGCAGGGTGCAGGTGGCGGCGGCGGCGTTGCACGAGTCGCTGCTGCATCACCTGGGCGGGCGTTTCCGACGGGCCGAGCGTGCCGCCACGCGCGCCGCCGAAGTCGAGGCCTTCCGCCCGGGCGCACTGCTCACCGCGGCGCAGGCGGCGCAGGCCGTGCAGGCCTACGAGCGCCGCGATGCCTACCTGGAGGCTCTGCCGCAGGCCGCCCGCGAGACCGGAGCCCTGCTGCAGGCGCAATGGCAGATCGAGGCGCGCGACGCGCAGGCCGCGCAGCGCGCCCTGCGCGGCCTGTCCAGCGGCGTGCAGCGCCGCACCCAGACCCTGCGCCTGTCCCTGGCCGCGGCACGCGCGCTGCACGACCATGCCGAAGTGCTGCGTCTGGCCGGCGCCTTGCGCAAGCACCACGGGCTGCATCCGGCGGCCGCGCAGGCCATGATCCATGGCGCCGCGCTGGGCCTGATCCGCCAGGCCGACCACGACGGGGAAGCCCTGCGCGCGATCTGGAAGTCCTTCGATCCGGCGTTGCGCCACGACGCGCAGATCGCCGTGGCCGCCGCGCGCGGCCTGGCCCAGGCTGGCGAGCCGGGGCAGGGCCGGGCGCTGCTGGTGGAGGCGCTGCGCGTGCCGCAGGCCGAGCCGGCCGCGCTGATGCCGGCCCTGCGCGGCATGCTGGGGGGCATCGATGCCGCCTTCGTGGCGCAGGCCGAGGCCTGGATGGACCGCTGGCCGCAGGAGGCCCAGGCCAGCTTCCTGGCGGCGCGCGCCTGCGTGGAACTGGAACTCTGGGGCAAGGCGCAGCAGTACCTGCAGCGCGCGCTGGAGCGCTGCCAGCCCGACGAACGCCGCCTGCGCGGGCAGATCCACGCGGCACTCGGGCGCCTGCAGGAGCGCATCGAGCGCGAGGACCAGGCCATGCGTCACTGGCGCCTGGCCGCGCTGGACCTGGCCAACGACGACGGCGGTGCGGCCGGTGGCGCCTGAGCGCCGCGGCAGCGCCCCGAGCCGGCAGGCCGCAGGCCCGCAGGGCCCCCGGCCCGCCACGCAGGCGCCAGGCCGAGCGGCCGCTTGGTGGCGGGCGATTCGCCGCGAGCGCCTGCTGCTGGTGTTTGGCGGCGTCGCGCTGGTGCTGCAGGCGCTGGACCCGCAGCCCTGGGCGCGCTGGCGCGTCTGGCTGGCGTTGCCCACCTTGCTGGGGCTGTTCGCGTTGCTGTTGAGCATCGAGGGCATCCGTGCCAGCGGCGCCGTGCAGCGCGCGGCGCAGGCGCTGGCGCGCCGGGCCCACAGCCAGCGCACGCTGGCCCTGGCGCTGGTGGCGGGATCGGCACTGCTTTCCATGGTGCTGACCAATGACGTCAGCCTGTTCCTGCTGGTGCCGCTCACGGTGGCGCTGGGGCGCGGCAGTACCCTGCCCGTGCGCAGGGTGGTGATCCTGGAGGCCATGGGCGTGAACGCCGGCTCGGCGCTCAGCCCCGTGGGCAACCCGCAGAATCTGCTGCTGTGGCAGCACTCGGGCCTGTCCATGCTGCAGTTCGTCTGGCGCATGTTCCCGGCCGCGATCACCATGCTGGCGCTGCTCGTGCTCACCGTGTGGCTGCTGGTGCCGGCGCGCGCGCTGGCCACCGGCCAGGCGCCGCCAGCCCAGGGCCCGGCCCTGCGGCCGGCCCTGGGCTGGACCTCCGCGCTGCTGCTGCTGGTCGTGCTGGTGTTGCTGCAGGAGCATCATTCGGGCGTGGCGGCGGCCCTGGCGCTGCTGGTGTTCGCCTCGGCGTGGCGCGAGGTGCTGCGCCGCGTGGACTGGGGCCTGCTGTTGACCCTGGCGGCCATGTTCGCGGGCCTGGGCCACCTGGCCCAGTGGGCGCCGCTGCAGGCCTGGCTGCTGCGCCTGGACTGGCACAGCCCGCCGCTGATCTACGTCGGCGGGGTGCTGCTGTCGCAGGTGCTGAGCAACGTGCCGGCCACGGTCTTGCTGTGGCCGCAGGTGGGGCAGGCGATTCCCCTGGCCGTGGCGGTGGACGTCGGCGGTTTCGGGCTGGCGCTGGGTTCGCTGGCCAATCTGATCGCCCTGCGCCTGGAAGGCGGCCGGGGAAATCTCGGGGAGTTCCACCGCATCAGCGTGCCCTTCCTGCTGGTGTGCGCTCCCCTGGTGTGGCTGGTCATGCGCCTGACGGGCGCTTGATCCGCCGCGGTGTGCCGGCCGGGCGGGCCGGCGCGGATCGGGCGCGCGTGCCAGAATGTCGATAGGAGAAATTCGATGCCCTCGTACAAGACCCTGGAACAGACCATCGGCGCCACGCCCCTGGTGCGCCTGCAGCGCATCGGCGCCGCCGACAACGAGCGCCGCGGCAATGTGCTGCTGGCCAAGCTCGAAGGCAACAATCCCGCCGGATCGGTGAAGGATCGGCCGGCGCTGTCGATGATCCGCCGCGCCGCGGAGCGCGGCAGCATCCGCGCGGGGGACACGCTGATCGAGGCCACCTCGGGCAACACCGGCATCGCGCTGGCGATGGCCGCGGCCATCCTGGGTTTCCGGATGGTGCTGATCATGCCCGAGGACCTGTCGGTGGAGCGCGCGCAGACCATGCGCGCCTATGGCGCCGAGCTGATCCTCACCCCCAAGGCGGGGGGCATGGAGTACGCGCGCGACCTGGCCGATCAGATGCAGCGCGAGGGCAAGGGCCTGGTGCTGGACCAGTTCGCCAACCCCGACAACCCGCGCGCCCACTACGAGACCACGGGCCCCGAGATCTGGCACGACACCGACGGCACGGTCACGCACTTCGTCTCGTCCATGGGAACCACCGGCACCATCACCGGGGTTTCCCAGTATCTGAAGGAGCGCAACCCGGCGGTGCAGATCGTCGGCGCCCAGCCCGACGAAGGCTCGCGCATTCCCGGCATCCGCAAATGGCCGCAGGAGTACCTGCCGAAAATCTACCAGCCCGAGCGGGTCGATCGCGTCGAGTCGGTCAGCCAGGCCGCGGCCGAGTCCATGGCGCGGCGCCTGGCGCGCGAGGAAGGGCTGTTCTGCGGCATCAGCTCCGGCGGCGCCTGCGAGATCGCCTTGCGCCTGTCGCGCGAACTCAGCCAGGCGACCATCGTGTTCATCGTCTGCGATCGTGGCGACCGCTACCTCAGCACGGGGGTCTTTCCGGCGGCATGATCGACGCGCCGGGACGTACAATTGTCATGATCGTGGATCGAAAGGTACGAGGCTGGCCATGAGCGGGGAAAGCGCGGCGCTGGACAAGGTGGACGTGGAAGTCGACGCCCGCGGCATGAACTGCCCCTTGCCCATCCTGAAGGCCAAGAAGGCGCTGTCGGCCATGCAAAGCGGCCAGGTGCTGCGGGTGCTGGCCACCGACCACGGTTCCATGCGCGACTTCCAGGCCTTCGCGCGCCAGACCGGCAACGAGCTGGTGGCCCAGACCGAGCAGGCAGGGGTGATCTCGCACCTGCTGCGCCGGCGCTGAGAAGCCGGCGCCCGTCGGACGGCGGGCCCCTCAGGTCCTTCAGGTACTTCAGGTTCTTCGGCCCCCTCAGGTCTGCGTCGCCTGCGCGTCGGGGGCTTGCACGTGCAGGGGTTCGAACTCCAACTCGGTGGTCCATTGCGCTTCCTGCGCCGTGTGCAGCGCGGGTGACAGCGCCGCCCCGGCCGTCCTGTGCGCCAGGGTCGAGCAGGCGTCCGCCGCCCCGGGCCCGGGTACCAGGCGATAGTGCAGGCCTGCCCAGCAGGCGGCGCCGGGCGTGGCCAGGCGGGCCTGGCGGCTGAACTCCCGCAGCTCGGGCGCGCCGCGCGCCCCCACGCCGAGGGGCTGCGCCGGGTGCACGCTGAGCGCGGCGTGCACCTGCAGCTGCCCGGCCTGCAGACACGCGCCTTGGTGGTCCAGGCGCAGGGCGCTGGGGCCGCCCTGCAGCAGCAGTTCCTTGTCGGCGCGGATGCTGATGTGCTCTGCCGATTCCTCGAGTCGAAGTCTGGCCCAGATGCGGATGTTCTGGCGCAGCGCACGGATGTCCACGTCGCCGCCGTAGGCCATCAGGCGCAGCCCGGCCCGCCAGGCGAACAGGCGCATGCCCCGCGCCGCGCTGGCCAGCAGGCTGCCTCCGGCGCTCAGGCTGGTTTGCGCGCCGCTGCTCAGGCTCAGCTGCTCCCCCGCGGCCAGATGGGCATGGGCCTGCGCGCTGGCGTGCAGCGAAGCCGCCGAGCCGAGGTTCAGGTCCGGCGGCGCGGCGGACGCTGCCTGCGCCACCGCGGCGCTGGAACCGGTGAGGGCCGTGGGGTCGCGCTGGCCGGCCGCCCGCAGGCTAGCCGCCACCTCGGTTTGTTCCTCGCTGTCGTCCGCCCCGGCCTGGCGCGCCACCCGGGCCTGCGCCTCCTGCTGCTGCGAGGCCTGCAGGAGCCTGGCGCGCGACTCCTGGGTGTCGTCGATGCGCCCCCCGCCGCGCGGGCGGGGGTCGGTGCTCAGGCTCAGCCCGGCCGCGGCGCGCAGGGCGCCGAAGGCATCGCTGCGCAGCTCGAAGCCCTCGCCGCGCGGCTCGTGGCGGCCGCTGCTGCCGCAAATGCGGGTGATGCGCCCCAGGGCCAGAGCGCTGTGCCCATGGTCGCAGGCCAGCTGGGCCTGGATCGAGGCCTCGGTGTCATCGAACACCAGATGGCTGCCGCGTCCCACGCTCCCGTTGCCGCAGTTCGGCAGCAGCTCCCGGCTGCGCCAGCCGCTGAGCGCGGCCTGTGCGGGGAGATCCCAGTTCGGAGGGTTGTGCGGCCCGTTCACGCAACCCAGCACCAGGGGCCGGTCGGGATCGCCATGTTCGAAGGCCACGATCACCTCCTGGCCGACGCGCGGCACGCCCTGGTAGCCCTGCGCACCGCCGCTCGCGGGGCTGGCCACGCGGATCCAGCAGCTGCAATCATCGCTTCGAGTGTGCGTGCCGTCGAGCCTACGGTCCCAGGGGAACCACACCTTGATGCGCCCGTGCAGGTCGGTATGGATGCCGTGGCCGCTGGGGCCCACCACGCGGGCGGTCTGCACGCCGTGGATGCGGGGCTTGCGCAAGTGGCCGTCGAGATCGCGCGGAGCATCGGCCGGCGCGAGCCGGGAGCAGCACTGGGTCTGGAAGGCGCAGTGGGCCTCGAGTCTTTCGTCAGCCGGCTCCGCGCCAGGGGCCTCGCCATGGTCTTCGGCAAGACGGATGCGCAGATGGGTGGAACGGATGAGATGCGGGCCATTCTGCGATGGCAGCGCATGGCCGCTCAGCTCGAAGCGGTACCCGGGGCGCAGGCCGCGCAGCGCTCCCTGGCCCTGGGCGATCAAGTTGTCGCGCTCGACCCGATCCTGGCGCACCCTGGCTAGACGATGGGAGACCTCGGCATCGTGCGCCGCTGCATCGAATCCGGCCGGCCAGTGCAGCAGGCCGTGCCCGGCGGCCGTCGGAACCCGGAGCGGCAACTGCGAGCAGGCCTTGGCGCTGAGCCTGCGTTCGGGGGCGAGAAAGTCGTAGTCCCAGGCCTGGGTGTGGTCCCCGTGCAGGCGCAGGCAGGTGTCGAAGCCATGCACCACCGGCATGTCGCGTTCCCCCTGGGCGTCGCGACGTGCGCGCAGTGGCAGGCTGCGATACGCGGGGCAGGGCTGCGACTCGAGGGGCGATCGACGGTCGAGGATCACCAGCGTGTGGGCTGGAGCGCCCGAGTATTGGCGAGGGTCGGCGCTGGCATGCTCGAAGAAGTAGCTCAGGCCCCAGCGGGCCATGAGGCGCACGAGGAACTCGAAGTCGGTCTCTCCGTACTGCACCTGGTAGTCGAGCTCCGGGTAATGCTCGCCGCAGCGTATGTCCAGCGGCCAGGGATAGGCACTCAGCACCGTGCGCAGGATGTCGGGAAGGCGCTGGTGCTGGAAGATGCGGTAGTGGTTGCGCATGTGCGCCAGCGCCAGCCAGGGTTCGAGCCGCAGCTCGACCATGCGACCCCTCGCGTCGCCGTCGAGATGGCGCAGCCCGGTCACGATGCCGTTGATGCAGCGCCATCGCGCCACCGGAGGGCCGAGACGGTCCCGGATGCCGGATTCGAGCTCGATGCACACGCCGAGTGCCTGCCCGAGCAGGGCGTCGGCGTCGGTGCGATCGTTCGGGACCGGAGGGCGGCGTTCACCTCGCCGCGCCGCCCACGCCGAGCGGCGGTCGCGGGCCAGCACGCGGTAGGAATACAGCCTGCCGACCGATTCCTCGCCTTCGATCTCCAGCAGGCGCAGCGCGGGTTCCTCGCGCCACAGGGGCATGTTTTCGCTCAGCAGCGAGACGGCGATGGCCTCGTCGGGCAGGATGGGCATTGGATCTCTCCCCTTCAGGCCTTGTCGCCCAGCGCGAGGACCGGCGGGTCGCGGTAGGTCTCGTCGATGGTGTAGCCCTGGAGGCGCAGCCGGGCTTCGCTGCGGGCGCGTTCGCGGCCGTCGATCTGCAGTTCGGCGGGAATGAGCTCCTTCCAGCGCTTCATGTCCTCGACCTCGTCGAAATATTTCCAGAAGTGCGGCGTTTCGCCTTCCAGGTCGATGGAGAACATGTACACACCGACACCCTTCGGGTCGCGCAGCGCGGGCTCGTCGATGACGCGTACGTCCATGTACACGCCATCGGCCCAGAACTGCCAATAGGGCAGATGGAGGTTGAGTTGCATCCACTCGTCGAGCGTGGGAACGTAGCGCGGGTCGGGAGGATAGTTGCCCTTGCAGGACAGCACGTAGCGCAGGGCCTCGGCTTGCGCGAGCCGAGGTTCCGATGGAAGCACGAATCGCTGCCAGCCCGCGCGCAGGAGGTTCTCGAACAGCTCGAACAGCCTGTCGCGGGCGATGGCGTGGGCGACTCGTTCTCCGTCCATCGCGAAGGCCCCGATGCCCCAGGAATAGATGCCCTCCTCGGGAATGGCCGGGTCGCTGGCGCCCATCACACTGCTGACCCGTGGGATGTCGAAACTGTGCGGGCCTTGCAAGTAGCGCACGGTGCCTAATGCGCCCAGGGGCCATTTGCGCTTGTAGAAGTGCATGCCCACCGGGAGGCGGTCGAGTCGCGAGCCGGGAGCCCGCAGGTCGAAGTTCTTGGGATCGCCGAGAGCGATGGTGGCAGGGGTGTCGGCCATGGCTTCCTGGGGTGTCAGCAGGCTGGAGAGAGGGCGGCTGCCGCGCAGTAGCGGAGCCAGGGAGGCGAAGCCGAAGGCGGCGCCTGCGCGCAGCAGGCGCCTGCGGCTGAGGGAGGAGGGAGCATCAGTCATCGTGATCGGCCAGGATTCGCAGTTCCGCCAGCAGGCGTTTGCGGCATGCACCGCTCATCAATTTGTGGTACTGCTCGGCTGAGTCGCGAATCCAGTCCATCCGCTCGTGGTAGTTGTCGATGCGGATGCCCGGAGGCGCGTCCGAGCGCCATTCGGGGTCGTCGACGTACTCGCTGGCGCTGAAGCTGAGCTGCATCTGGAAGGAGATGAAGGGCATGTAGGACAGCGGTGGCATACCGCTCAGACGCCCCAGTTCGATCTCCCGGCGAAACCGGGGGTTGCCGTAGATCAGGCCCTGCAGCACCTCGCCCTGCTCATGCCGGGCCATGGCCCAGAGGTGCTTCATGGCGATGCTGCGTTTCTTGGAAGGACGATCTTCCGCCTCGAAGGCCCCCCAGGCCTCGATGGCCTTGCCCATCAGCGGCGCCCAGCGCAGCTGCCCGATGGGCTGTCCCAGCGTGGCGGTCTTGTGGTCGAAATTCCACGGCAGATTGGGCAGCACCTCGGCGGCCCACTCCTGCCGGCTCAGGTTGTCCAGGACCACGGGGTGCAGATCCGGGGCGTTGCGCCGCTGCGCGCACAGGCGCACCGAGGGCGGGCACAGGGCCCAGGCGTAGTGCCAGGGCAGGGCGTCGTTGTACAGCCACAGATTGCCCTTGCCGAGCGCGGCCAGCGTGGCCGGCCCGAAGAACAGCAGCAGCTTGTTCTGGATGGTGAAGGCCACCTGCTTGGAGGCGAAGGCGGCCAGGCCGGCCCAGTAGAAGCGCCCGAGGTGCTCGGGCTTGCCGTGCTCGAAGTCCTCGAGAAATATGCGCGCATAGGCACCGGCGATGCGCTGCGCGCGCGAGGAGTAGCGCACGACCACGCCGTGGTACTCGGCGCGCAGCTGGGGCTCGATGTCGGTCCAGTGGCCCTTCGGATCCTTGCACCGGGGCGCGGGCCAGGAGGGGTCGGGCAGCGGGTCGGGGGGAATGACGCGGGGGCAGTGGCGGCTGAGGTCGATGCGCCCGGGTTGGTGCTGGACGATGCGTGCGTAGAGTTGCAGCATGGCATGCTGCTGGGCCACGCTCCAGAAGTCGTCGCAGCTGCAGCGGATCTCCACCGGCGGGCCGGGGTCGCGCAGGGTACGCAGGGGGAAGTTCAGGTGCTCGGGCATGGCGGCAAGGAGCTTCCCGCCAGACTAGGCCCGGCCTGCAAGCCCGTGCCGGCGTGGGGATGCAAGCCCTGAATAGCCCGGGGCGGCGTGGGGATCGGCGCGGGCGCGTCTGGTTCAACGGGCGTGGGTTTGCCGCAGCGCGAGGATCGGCGGGTCGCGGTAGGTCTCGTCGATGGTGTAGCCCTGGATGCGCAGTTCACGCTCGGTGCGAGCACGAGCGGGGCCGTGAGGCTTGAGTTCGTTGGAGATCAGATCCCGCCAGCGCTTCATGTCCTCGACCTCGCGGAAATAGGTCCGGAAGTGGGCGGCCTCGCTTTCCAGATCGATGGTGAACATGTAGACGCCTTGGCCCTGTGGATCGCGCAGCGCCGGCTCGTCGATGACCTGCAGCTTCATGTAAACGCCGTCGGCCCAGAATTTCCAGTAGGGAAGGTTTTCGTTGAGTTGCATCCACTCATCCATCGTGGGCATGTACAGGGGATCGAGGGAATAGATGCCGTTTTGCGCGATGGCGTAGCGCAGGGCATCGGCCTGCGCAAGCCGAGGGTCCGAAGGCAGCAGGAAGCGTTGCCACCCGGCGCGCAGGAGTTGGCGCAACAGGGCGAACAGGCCGTCGCGGGCGAGCTTGTGGGGCATACGATCGCCGGGCAGGGCGAAGGCATCGATATTCCATGCGTAGATGCCCTCGTCGGGATTCCGGGGGTTGGAGCAGCCCATCACGCTCGAAACCCAGGGAATCTCGAAACTGTGAGGCCCTTGCAGGTAGCGTAAGGTGGCCAGGGCAGCCGGCGGCCAGTCGCGTTCGTAGAAGTCCATGCCCACGGGCTGGCGGTCGATGCGGGCGCCCGGGGCGTGCAGGTCGAACTGCTGGGGATCGCCGAGCGCGATCGTGACGGGAGTGTCTGCCATGGCGGCCGGGGTGGTGGACAGTGGAAGAAGGGCGTGGCGCCCCCAGCGCAGCGCGCCTGGCAGCGTGGCCGCGCCGCAGGCCGCGGCGCCTGCGATCAGCAGGCGTCGGCGGCCGGCCAGGGGGCGCGCGTCAGTCATCGTGATCGGCCAGGATGCGCAGCGTGCTGCTGGGCCACGCTCCAGCAGCCGTCGCAGCTGCGGCGGATCTCCACCGGCGGGCCGGGGTCGCGCAGGGTACGCAGGGGGAAGTTCAGGTGCTCGGGCATGGCGGGAAAGAGCTTCCCGCCAGACTAGGCCCGGCCTGCAAGCCCGTGCAGGCGTGGGGATGCAAGCCCTGAATAGCCGGATGCGCCGTGGGGAACGGCGCGCGGGCGCGCGGGGCGCGCGTCGCGGCGCTC
>DAIDHU010000124.1 GCA_027451915.1 Thiomonas sp.
ATGACCGGGGGCGAGGCGAGGCATCGCGTGGCCATCGCCGGCTGCGGCGGCCGCATGGGTCGCGCACTGCTCGAGGCCATCGCGGCGGCACCCGATTGCGAGCTCAGCGCGGCGCTGGCCCGGGACGGCTCGGCGCTGCTCGGGCAGGACGCCGGCGCGGCGCTGGGCCTGCACACCGGAGTGCAGGTGCAGGCCGATCCGCGGCAGGGCCTGCGCGATACGCAATGCCTGATCGACTTCACCCGCCCGCAGGCCACGCTGGAGCACCTGGGCGTGTGCGAGAGCCTGGGGCTGGCCATGGTCATCGGCACCACCGGTTTCGAGCCGGAAGGCCTGCGGCGCATCGAGCAGGCCGCCACGCGCATCCCCATCGTGCTGTCGCCGAACATGAGCGTGGGCGTGAACGTCGTGCTCAAGCTGCTGGAACAGGCCGGGCGTGCACTGTCCAGCGGATTCGACATCGAGGTCATCGAGGCGCACCATCGCCACAAGGTCGATGCGCCCTCGGGCACCGCGCTGAAAATGGGCGAGGCCGTGGCACGCGCCGCCGGGCGCGACCTGGCGCGCGACGCGGTCTGGTCGCGCCATGGGCATACCGGCGAGCGCGAGCCGGGTTCGATCGGCTACTCGGTGGTGCGCGGGGGCGACATCGTGGGGGACCACACGGTGCTGTTCGCCGGCACCGGCGAGCGCATCGAGATCACCCACAAATCCAGCAGCCGCGCCACCTACGCCGAAGGCAGCCTGCGCGCGGTTCGCTTCCTGGCGGGGCGCTCGCCGGGCCTGTACGACATGCACGACGTGCTCGGGCTGAAGGCCTGAGCGCGCCGCAGCCCGGCCACCCATGCCCATGGCCCCGACCTCGGCACTGCAGGGCGATGCGCTGATGCAGACGGTGGCGGCGGTGCTGCTGGCCATGTCGATGGCCAGCTGGTTCGTGATCTTCTGGAAGAGCTCCCTGCTATGGCGCAGCGCGCGCAGCGTGCCGCGCGCCATCGCAGCGTTCTGGGCGGCGCCCTCGCGCACCCAGGCCGCTGCCGAAGCGCTGGCCGCGGATCCGGACGGCCCCGCGGCCGCGCTGGCGGCGCGCTGCCGTGAGCTGGAGCAGCCCGAGGGCCACGCCTGGCAGGCGCAGGCCGACCGCGTGCGCCGCGAATTGCGCGACGCCCTGGATGCGGCCAGCCGGCGCCTGCACGCCGGCCACGTGCTGCTGGCCAGCGTGGGCAGCACCGCCCCCTTCGTGGGCCTGTTCGGCACCGTCTGGGGCATCTACCACGCGCTGGGCACGATCTCGGCACTCCAGCAGGTCGGGGTGGACAAGATCGCCGGGCCGGTCGGCGACACCCTGGTCATGACCGCCGCGGGGCTTGCGGTGGCCATTCCCGCGGTGCTGGCCTACAACGCCCTGGGCAAGCGGGCACGCGCGCTGGATGCGCAGCTCGAGGGCTTCGCGCTGGACCTGCAGCACCTGCTCGGCGAAGCGGATCGCACCGGCTGAGCCGCGTCCCATGAGCACGCGGCGCGTCGTCCGGCTGATCGGTGCCCCCACCGACATCGGCGCCGGCGTGCGGGGGGCCTCCATGGGCCCGGAGGCGCTGCGCGTGGCAGGCCTGGCACCCGCGCTGCAGGCGCTCGGGCTGCGCGTGCACGACGCCGGCAACCTGGCCGGCCCGGGCAACCCCTGGGAGAGTGCGCGCGACGGCTGGCGCCACCTGGAACAGGTGGTGCAATGGAACCGCGCGGTGCGCGATGCCGTGGCCGCGGCCCTGCGCGCGGGCGAGCTGCCGATGCTGCTGGGCGGGGATCATTGCCTGGCCTTCGGCTCCATCGCCGCCGTGGCGGCGCATTGCGAGGCCGCGCAGCGCGAGCTGCGCGTGCTGTGGCTGGACGCCCACGCCGACTTCAACACCTCCGAGACCACGCCCAGCGGCAATCTGCACGGCATGCCGCTGGCCTGCCTGTGCGGCATGGGGCCCGAGCCGCTGCTGGACCTGGGTGGCTCCAGGCCCGTGCTGCGGCCCCGGCAACTGCGCCTGCTGGGCGTGCGCAGCGTGGACGAGCAGGAGCGCCGCCTGCTGCGCCAGCATCACGTGCACGTGGACGACATGCGCACCATCGACGAACAAGGCATGCGCACCGTGGTGCGCCGCATGCTCGAGGGCATCGATGGCCGCACCCACGTGCACCTGAGCCTGGACGTGGACTTCCTGGACCCCGACACCGCTCCGGGGGTCGGCACCACCGTGCGCGGCGGCCCGACCTGGCGCGAAGCCCAGTTGTGCATGGAAATGCTCTCCGACCTCGGCTGCGTGGCCTCGATCGACGTGGTCGAACTCAACCCGGCGCTGGATCTGCGCAACCGCAGCGCCGAGGCCTTGGTGGAGTTGCTGCAGAGCCTGTTCGGACGTTCCACCCTGCTGCGAGATCCGGACTGAACGGCGCGCAACGCCGGGCGCCAGGCCCGGGCCGGCGAGCCGCGGCCCTGCACGGCCCTGCTTCAGCCACGACGCGCACCACCGTGGGGCATGTGGTACGGATACGGTGCATCCTGGCGCCGCAAGATCCCCGATTTGGTGCCAGGCGCCGCTCCGAGGCATGATCGGCGTCTGCCACGCACTCGAACGGAGCGGCGCGCACTTTTTTGGAACGCTTCTTGCTTCATGCCGGGGCTTTCGTCCACATCGTGGTGCAGCGCACCCGTCCGGAGCCTCCCCCATGCAAGCCCTGCAAACCAGCGCCAACGTGCTGTTCCTGCTTCTCGGCGCCATCCTGGTGCTGTTCATGCACGCCGGATTCGCCTTCCTCGAACTCGGCACGGTGCGCCGCAAGAACCAGGTCAACGCCCTGGTCAAGATCCTCACCGACTTCTCGGTGGCCACTCTGGCCTATTACTTCGTGGGCTACGCCATCGCCTACGGCGTCAGCTTCCTGTCGCCCGCGCCCACGCTCAATCTGGACGACGGGTTGGCATTGACGCGCTTTTTTTTCCTGCTGACCTTCGCGGCGGCCGTGCCCGCCATCATTTCCGGCGGCATCGCGGAGCGCGCCAAGTTCTATCCGCAATTGCTGGCCACCGCCCTCATCGTGGGGCTGGTCTATCCGGTGTTCGAGGGGGCCATGTGGGGCCAGCGCTTCGGCGTGCAGGCCTGGTTCCAGTCGGTGTTCGGGGCGCAGTTCCATGACTTCGCCGGATCCATCGTGGTGCATGCCATGGGGGGCTGGCTGGCGCTGCCGGCGGTCCTGCTGCTGGGCGCGCGCAAGGGACGTTATCGCGACGGACGCGTGAACCCCCACCCGCCCTCCAGCATCCCCTTCCTCGCCCTGGGATCGTGGATCCTGGTCGTGGGCTGGTTCGGCTTCAACGTCATGAGCGCGCAAAGCGTCACCAAGATCTCCGGGCTGGTGGCGGTGAACTCGCTCATGGCCATGGTCGGCGGCACCCTGGCCGCGCTGGTCGCCGGGCGCAACGACCCCGGCTTCGTCTACAACGGACCGCTGGCGGGCCTGGTGGCGGTGTGCGCCGGCTCGGACCTCATGCAC
>DAIDHU010000125.1 GCA_027451915.1 Thiomonas sp.
GGCCCACGGCCATGCGCGCGGCGTGCATGCCCACGGTGCCGCCGCCGATGACCAGCACGTCGCCCGGCGCCACGCCGGGCACGCCGCCCAGCAGGACCCCGCGCCCGCCGCTGGCCTTTTGCAGCGCCACCGCGCCGACCTGGATGGCCATGCGCCCGGCCACCTCGCTCATCGGCGCCAGCAGCGGCAGATGTCCATGCGAGTCGGTGACCGTCCCGTAGGCGATCGCGGTGCAGCCGCTTTGCATCAGCAACTCGGTCTGCCGCGGGTCCGGGGCCAGGTGCAGGTAGGTGAACAGCACCTGCCCGGGCCGCAGCAGGCGGCATTCGCCGGGCTGCGGTTCCTTGACCTTGACCACCATGTCGGCCTGCGCGAACACCGCCTGCGCATCGGCGGCGATGCGCGCGCCGGCAGCCTCGTACGCGGTGTCGTCGGCGCCGATTCCGATCCCGGCCGAGCTTTGCACCAGGACTTCGTGGCCGTGGTGCACCAGCTCGCGCACGGCCTCGGGCGTGAGGCCCACGCGGTATTCGTGGACCTTGATCTCCTTGGGTACTCCTATCAGCATGATGCGTACTCCTTGGCAGCCTTGGGTGTCAGAACAAAATCATGTGACAGATTGTCAAGGCTTTGACGTCGCATGGGATTGCAAAATCACGTTCAGGAACCGTCCGTTTGTGCAATTGATCAACGTTTTGTTCCCTGAGTTCGGCGCAGAATTGTCGGCATGCGAACGGAGGCAATGGAATGAGCGAACTCGACCGTTTTGACCGCAGCATTCTGTCCCTGCTTCAGGGCAATGCGCGCATGGCGAACACCGAACTGGCCGAACGCGTGGGGCTTTCCCCGTCGGCATGCCTGCGCCGGGTGCAGCGCCTGGAAAAGGTGGGCATCATTGCCGGGTATGTGGCATTGCTCGATCCCCAGGCGGTAGGACGCGCGAGCACGGTGTTCATCGAGGTCACGCTGCAGTCGCAGAGCGAGGAGGCGCTGGCGGCTTTCGAGCAGGCCGCCGCGGCCTGTCCCGACATCCTCGAATGCCAGCTCATGGCGGGGGATTTCGACTACCTGCTGCGCATCGCGGTACCCAGCCCGCAGGAATATGAGCGCGTGCACAAGCGCGAGCTTTCGCGCCTGCCGCATGTGCTGCGGATCAAGAGCCTGTTCGCGTTGCGCACCGTGATCAAGCGCACCGACTATCCGCTTTGAATCAGGCAGGGTCCGGCAGCGGCCGGACCAGTTGCGGCGAGTCGTTGCGCACCTGGCCCACGGCTCGCGTCACCGGCCACGCGCGCAGCGTGCCGTCCGGGGGGGCGACGAACAGATCCGTCAGGCGTTGCCGCGGGGCGGCCTCGTCCAGCCACGTGGCCAGCGACTCCGGCCCGTCGAGCATCACCGGCATGCGCTCGTGCAGCGGCCGCATCCAGGCGCAGGCCTGCATGGTCAGGATGGTGAAGCTGTCCAGGATCTCGCCGTCCGGGCTGCTCCAGTGCTCCCACAGCCCGGCCAGCGCCAGCAGGCCGGCGTCGGCGCGGCTGATGAACCAGGGCTGGCGCGTTCCGTCGGGAAGCAGTTTCCATTCATAGAACCCGTCGGCCGGGATCACGCAGCGCCGATGGCGAAAGGCCGCGCGAAACGCCGGTTTGTCGGGCGCGGTCTCGCAGCGCGCGTTGAACAGGCGCGCGCCGATGTCGGGTCCGGTGGCCCACGAAGGCACCAGCCCCCAGTGCATCCGTTCCAGGAGCCGCCGCCCCCCGCCGACGCGCAGCACCGGCGCGAGTTGGCGCGGGCCGAGGTTGTAGCGCGCCGGCCACGCAAGGTCGCCCGCATCGGCGCCGAAACTGGCGGCGATGCGCTCCGGCGTGCTGTAGAGGGCGAAGCGACCACACATGATGCGTCAAGCATAAGCGGCGCCGAGAAGGCATGGGGCGCCGATAAGGTTCAGGGCGCCAGCAAGTCCCAGGGCGCCAGCAAGGCATAGACGCCAGCAAAAGACGGCGCGCGACGCGCGCCGGACATCCGGCGCATTCGCCTCCAGTGGCTTCGTGGTACTGTATTTTCATACAGTTTTTAGGTAGGCTTCGCTTCCCACCCGATGCGAAGTCCGCTGATCGCCATGTCCTCCACGACCGCTGCCCGCCTGCCCCTGCCCGAGCCGCTGGCCACCCGCGTGTGGCGCGGCAGCGACCTCGGGCATGTCGACGTCCCCGTGCAGCGCAGCGGCTGGGCGCGGCTCGACGCCGAACTGCCCGGCGGCGGCTGGCCTTGCGGCAGCCTGACCGAGATCCTGGTTCCCCGCATGCCGTTGCTGGAGTGGCGCCTGCTCGGGCCGGCGCTGGGCCAGGCCCTGCGCGGCGGCGCGTCGCTGGTGCTCGTGGGGCCGCCCGCGGTGCCGTACCTGCCCGGCTTGCAATGCCAGGGCATCGCTGCCGAGCGGCTGGTGTGGGTGCGCAGCCGCGAGGTCACGCAAAGCCTGTGGGCCGCCGAGCAGGTGTTGCGCGCCGGCAGCGCGGCCGCGCTGCTGGTGTGGCTGCCCGCGTGTCGCGCCGAGGCCCTGCGGCGACTGCATGCGCACGCGCAAGGCGGGCGCGGCCTGCTGTTCGCCGTGC
>DAIDHU010000126.1 GCA_027451915.1 Thiomonas sp.
AGCGGGGCCGCGCTCACGGCGCCCACCGCGCCGGCGCCCTCGCCCGCCGCCGCGTGACCGGGCAGGAAGGGGCGCAGGTGCTCGCGCACCGCCACCGGGCCCACGCCCGGGCCGCCGCCGCCGTGGGGAATGCAGAAGGTCTTGTGCAGGTTCAGGTGCGACACGTCGGCCCCGAACTCCGGCGGGCTGACCAGTCCCACCATGGCGTTCATGTTGGCGCCGTCGACATAGACCTGTCCGCCATGCTCGTGCACGATGTCGCAGATCTCGCGCACCCGGGGCTCGAACACTCCATGCGTGGAGGGGTAGGTGATCATGCACGCCGCCAGCCGCGGGGCGTGCTCGCGCGCCTTGGCGCGCAGGTCGTCCAGGTCCACGCTGCCCTGCGCGTCGCAGGCCACCACCACCACGCGCATGCCGACCATGTGCGCCGAGGCCGGGTTGGTGCCATGGGCCGAGGAGGGAATCAGGCACACGTCGCGCGCGGCGTCGCCGCGGCTGTGATGCCAGGCGCGGATGGCCAGCAGGCCCGCGTACTCGCCCTGCGAGCCCGCATTGGGCTGCAGGCTCACGGCGTCGTAGCCGGTGGCCTGCGCCAGCCAGGCCTGCAACTCCTCGGCCAGGCGCTGGTAGCCGCGGCGCTGCTCGACCGGCGCGAAGGGGTGCACGGCCGCGAACTCGGGCCAGCCGATGGGCTCCATCTCGCTGGTGGCGTTGAGTTTCATGGTGCACGAGCCCAGCGGGATCATCGCGCGGTCGAGGGCGATGTCCTTGTCGGCGAGCTGGCGCAGGTAGCGCAGCATCTCGGTCTCGCTGCGATGGGCGTGGAACACCGGGTGCGTGAGGTAGGCGCCCTGGCGCGCCAGCGCGCGCGGCCAGCGCGGCTCGATGCCGGCGGCCGCGGCCTGGAACATGTCGGGGCCCGGCGCGGCGGCGCCGCGCACGGCCGCGAACACCCCGAGCAGGCTGAGCAGGTCCTCGCGCTCGACGGTCTCGTCCAGCGAAATGCCCACGCAGTCCTCGCCGGCGCGGCGCAGGTTGATGCCGGCGGCCACGCTGGCCGCGTGCACGGCCTCGGTGCGGGTGCCGGTGAGCACCGTCAGGGTATCGAAATAGCTGGCGTGGCGCAGCTCCCAGCCCTGCGCGCGCAGGGCGTCGGCGAGCAGCGCGGTGTAGGCGTGCACGCGCTGCGCGATGCGCAGCAGGCCCTCGGGCCCGTGATAGACGGCGTACATGGCCGCCAGCACGGCGGGCAGGACCTGCGCGGTGCAGATGTTGCTGGTGGCCTTCTCGCGCCGGATATGCTGCTCGCGGGTCTGCAAGGCCAGGCGCAGCCCGGTGTTGCCCTGGGCATCCACGCTGGCGCCGACCAGGCGCCCCGGCAACTGGCGCTTGAGCGCATCACGCACCGCCATGTAAGCGGCGTGGGGGCCGCCGCAGCCCAGCGGCAGGCCGAAGCGCTGCGTGTTGCCCACGGCGATGTCCGCTCCCAGTTCCCCAGGCGGAGCCAGCAGGGTCAATGCCAGGATGTCCGCAGCCACGATGACCAGGGTGCCGCGCGCGCGCAGCCCGCCGATCAGCTCGCGCAGGTCATGCACGCCGCCATCCACGCCCGGATACTGCAACAGCACGGCAAGGTGCTCGCCCTGCATCGCCCGCGAGGCCGGACCGACGTGGATCTGCAGCCCGATGGGCTCGGCGCGGGTGCGCAGGACTTCCAGGGTCTGCGGCAGCACGTCGTCGGCGACATACACGCTGTTGCTGGCGTGGTCGGACACGCGGCGGGCCAGGGTCACGGCCTCGGCGGCCGCGGTGGCCTCGTCGAGCATGGAGGCGTTGGCCACGTCCAGGCCGGTGAGGTCGGCCACCATGGTCTGGAAGTTCAGCAGGGCCTCCAGGCGGCCCTGGCTGATCTCGGGCTGATAGGGCGTGTAGGCCGTGTACCAGGCGGGGTTCTCGAGCACGTTGCGGCGGATCACGCCGGGCATGTGGGCGTTGGCATAGCCCTGGCCGATGAAACTGCGCAGCACCCGGTTCTCGCGCGCGATGTCGTGCAATTCGCGCAGCGCCTGCTGTTCGCCCACCGCGGCCGGCAGGCGCATGGGCGCGTCGCGCCGGATGGACTCGGGAAGGACGGCCCGCATCAGCCCATCCAGGCTCTCCTGGCCGAGCACGCGCAGCATATGCGCCTGTTCCTGGGCGTCGGGGCCGATATGGCGCCGGCGAAAGGCCTCGGCGTCCTCGAGCTCGGCGAGCCCGGGAAAATGGGATGCGAAAGACAGGGACATGGAAACCTCGGTGCGATGGGGCGCCTCGGAAACTCGGGCGTCGTTCGGGCTGCGCGGGAGCCTGGCGCGAAGGCCGGTCAGGATTCGCCGAGCAGGCGGTCGTAGGCGGACTGGTCGAGCAGCGCGTCGAACTGCGCGGGCTCGCTGGGACGCACGCGGAAGAACCAGCCGGCGCCCTGGGGATCGCTGTTGGCCAGAGAGGGGTCGGCCACCAGCGCGTCGTTGACGGCCACGACCTCGCCCGCGATGGGCATGAACACATCGGCGGCCGCCTTCACCGACTCGACCACGCCGGCGGTGTCCTTTTGCGCGTAGCTGCGCCCGGGAGCGGGAAGTTCGACGAACACCACGTCGCCCAGCGCGTCCTGCGCATGCGCGGTGATGCCCACGGTCGCGGTGCCGTCGGATTCCAGGCGGACCCATTCGTGGTCGGAAGTGAACTTGGTGGTCATGGCGAACTCCGGTTCGGGGAGGGGGAGAGGGTGGAAATGAGATGCGACGCGAGTGCGAGGCCTGAGGCGATGGGAATCTGGACAGGCCGTGGTTCAGCTGCGCGCGTAGCGGTGCGCGACGAAGGGCATGTCCACGACCTGCATGGGCAGGCGCTTGTCGCGCACCAGCGCGACAAGCTCGGTGCCGGGCGCGGCGCAGGCCGTGTCGACATAGGCCATGGCGATGGCCGCGTCGGCAGTCGGGGTGAGCGCACCGCTGGTGACGCGACCGATCTCCCGGTCCTGTGCGTCGCGCAGGACCGCGCCCTCGCGCACCGGCGCGCGCTGCAGGCCGCGCAGGCCCACACGCACGCGCCCGACGCTGGACGGATCGTCGAGTTGCCGCAGCACGGCGTCGGCGCCGGGAAAGCCCCCGGCGCGGGCGCCGCCGCTGCGCCGCACCTTCTGGATGGCCCACTGCAGGCGCGCCTGCACCGGCGTGGGGGTGGTGTCCATGTCGTGTCCGTACAGACACAGCCCCGCCTCCAGGCGCAGGGTGTCGCGCGCGCCCAGTCCCGCCGGCGCCACGCCGGGCAGCTTGAGCAGGGCGCCGGCCAGTGCCTGCGCGTGCTCGGCCGCCACGGAAATCTCGAAACCGTCCTCGCCGGTGTAGCCGCTGCGGCTGATGAACACCTCGGCATCGCCCACGCTGGGCGGCAGCACCACCCAGGCGGCATCCATGAACCGCAGCCGGGCCACCGCGGGCATCAGGCTTTGCAGCGCCTGCGCCGCGGCAGGCCCCTGAAGGGCCAGCAGGGCATGTCGAGGCAGGGCCTCGATCTCGCAGCGCGCCGCGAGGTGGCCGCGCAGCCAGTCCAGGTCATGCTGCTTGCGCGCGGCGTTGACCACCACGAAAAACTCTCCGGCCGCGTCGGGCGCGCCGGAGCGCGCACGATGGGTGAGCATCAGATCGTCGAGGATGCCGCCGCCGGCGTCGAGCAGGAACCCGTAGCGCTGGCGTCCGCGGGCCAGGCCCTGCAGGTCCACCGGAACCAGGCTTTCCAGCGCGGCGGCGGCCTGCTCGCCCCGCACGCGCACCTGGCCCATGTGGGAGACGTCGAACAGCGAGGCGGACTCGCGGGTATGCCGATGCTCGGCGACGATGCCCCGGGAATATTGCAGGGGCATCGAATACCCGGCGAAGGGCACCATGCGCGCCCCCAGGCTCAGGTGCAGCTCGTGCAGCGGGGTCTGCTGCAGATCGTCCGCGACGGCGGACGGGTTCAGGTCGGACATGCGGGGCTCCTTGGAACTCAGACCGCGCCACGAAAAGGTTCCGCAACGCTTTCCCGTCCCCCGCTGTCCTTGGTACCTGAGAGATTGACCCGGCTCGCGCCAGGGCTTGCCCCTTCGGTGGACACCGCTGCGCGGCGCCGCTCTCCAGTGAGGTGAACCCCGCTGCCCGGGGCCCCGTCAGTCCTGGTACCTGCGCGGTACGCGCGCCGCACGACACGGGCCGTGCGGGGCACTTACGCCTTCGGTGGCCTGCCGCGCGGCGCCTGGACGCGCGCGCCAGGCTCTCTCCTGACGGCGCGAAGTGTAGCCTAAACAAAGACCCCGGGAACCGGCAGGCCCCTCAAAGCAGGGACCCGCCGCCCGCGCCTCAGCGCCCCTTCGCACCCTTGCCGTCGCGCGGCGCGCGCAGGCCCAGGTTGCGGCGCGCGCGCGCATTGCGCTCGGCCTTGCGTTCCTCCACTTTCTCCATGGCCCGGCGCTGGGACACGCCGAACATGGGGTCGATGACCTCCCACCAGACAAAGGCCAGGGCCAGTGGAACGCCGATCCACCACCACGACAGGGTCGCGAAGGGCCCGACGGCACCGAGTTTCAGACCGAGTAGCAGGATTGCAACAAGCAAAATCCACATCGAAGCTCTCCCACCAGAAAGGCGATCCATCGGGATCAATATTTCGAACGTTCAAGCGCGCCGGACCGCAAAGGCGTCGGTTTTGCACCGGCGTGTCGGGTAGCATATCCGGTGCTGTTCCACGACGGGCGCGTTTTTTCGCGGTGGCGGTCAACGAGCCCGCGCGCAGGTGCGTTTATCGCACAGCCACAGCGCAAACGCTTCGCTCAACCTTGGAGATCGAGAATGAAGAAACTCGTCATTGGTGTCGGCCTCGCCGTCGCCGCCATGTCGCAGGTTTATGCCGCCGACATGATGGCCCTGGCCAAGTCGAAGAACTGCCTGGCCTGCCACGCCGTCGACAAGAAGCTGGTCGGCCCGTCCTACCAGGACGTGGCGGCCAAGTACGCCGGCAAGCCCGGCGCCGAGGCCAAGCTGGTGAACGCCGTGCTGCACGGCGAGGCGGGCACCTGGGGCCCGGTGCCGATGCCGGCGAACCCGCAGGTCACCCCGGCTGAAGCCAAGGAACTGGTGACCTGGGTCCTCAGCCTGAAGAAGTAAGGCTCCAGCGGCGCGCGCCCCCGGGCGCGTGCCGCAGGCGCGGCACGGC
>DAIDHU010000127.1 GCA_027451915.1 Thiomonas sp.
AGGCTGCCGCCATTTCCACCGCCTACGCGCAGGGCCGCGACAGCGCCCTGCCCATCGGCTCCATCAAGAGCAACCTGGGCCACCTGGAGCCCGCCTCCGGCATGGCCGGCCTGCTCAAGGCGCTGCTGGTGCTCAAGCACGCCGTGGTGCCCCCCACCCTGGTGCCCGGCGCGCTCAACCCCGACATCGACTTCGACACCCTGCGCCTGCAGGTGGTGCGGGAAACGCAGCCGCTGCACGCGCAAGGGCGCGCGCTGCGCGCCGGAGTGAACTCCTTCGGCTTCGGCGGGGTCAACGCCCACGTGGTGCTGGAACAGGCCCCCGCGCGCCAGGGTGCCGCGGGCCCGGCCTTCACGGCCCCGGCGGACCACGCCCTTCCGGCCGCCGAGCCCGCGCCCTGCGCACCCCCGCTGCCCCTGCTGCTCAGCGCCCACGACGAAGCCGCGCTGCGCGAACTCGCGCGCCGCTACCTGCCCCTGCTGCAGGAGCAGGACCCCGCCGCCCTGGCCCACGCCGCCTGGCACGCGCGCGAGCGCCTGCCCGAAGGCCTGCTGCTGCCCGACCTGCGCTCCCCCGGCGCCGCGCAGGCCCTGCAACGCTACGCCGACGGCGGCCCCGCCGCCCCCGAACTGCTGCGCGAGCGCCGCCTCGGCGCCGCCGGCTCGCCCGCGCCCCTGGCCTGGATCTACAGCGGCAACGGCGCCCAATGGGTGGGCATGGGCCGGCGCCTGCGCGCGCAAAGCCCGGTGTTCGAAGCCGCGCTGCGCCAGGCCGCCGAGGGCATCGCCGCCTGCGGCGGGCCCGACGTGCTCGCCGCCCTCGACGCCCAGGACGCCGACACCTTCGCCGACACCGCCGTGGCCCAGCCCGCGCTGTTCGCGCTGCAGGTGGCCGCCACCGAGGTGCTGCGCGCCAGCGGCCTGCGCGCCCAGGCCGCCATGGGCCACAGTGTCGGAGAAATCGCCGCCGCCTGGGCCATGGGCATGCTCGACCTGCCCGACGCCTGCCGGGTCATCGTCGCGCGCAGCGCGGCGCAGGCCACCACCCGCGGCAGCGGGCGCATGGCCGCCGCCGGCCTGGGCGCCGAGGCCATGGCGCAGCGCATCGCCGCGCTGGGCCTGTCCGAGGCCATCGAGGTGGCCGCCGACAACGCCCCCAACCACTGCACCGTCAGCGGCTCGCCCGCCGCGCTGCGCGGCCTGCGCGAGGCCCTGCGCGCCCAGGGCCTGAGCTGGCAGGAACTCGACCTCGACTACGCCTTCCACAGCCGCGCCATGGACGCGCTGCGCCAGCCCCTGCTGGGCAGCCTTGGCGAACTGCGGCCCCAGGCCGGCCACGGCCGCATGTACTCCAGCGTCACCGGCGGCGTGCTCGCCGGCCCCGAGCTGGATGCCGACTACTGGTGGCGCAACGTGCGCGCCTGCGTGCGCTTCGGCCCCGCGCTGCAGGCCATGGCTGCCGACGGCCTGCGCCTTTTCCTGGAAATCGGCCCCCACGCCATCCTGCAACGCTACCTGCGCGAAGGCCTGCAGGCCGCCGGCGTGCAGGCCCAGGCGCTGGCCATCGCGCCGCGTCGCGACGACAGCCTGGAGCGCCTGCGCGAAGCCGCGCTGCGCGCCACCCTGCTGGGCGCCCAGCTCGAGCCCGGCGCCTTGCTGCCCGCGGCCCCGCCCCAGCGCGTGGACCTGCCCGCCTACCCCTGGCAGCGCCAGCGCCACTGGTTCGAGCCCAGCTCCGAGGCCTACCGCCTGCTCGAGCGCCGCGCCGTGCACCCGCTGCTGGGCGCGCGCCTGCACGAACACCCCGCCGCCTGGGAGCAGCACCTCGACCCGCGCAGCCAGCCCTGGCTGGCCGGGCACAAGGTGGGCGGCGCCATCGTGCTGCCCGCCGCCGCCTACGTGGAAATGGCCCTGGCCGCCTCGCGGGAGCAATTCCCCGAGGCCAGCGGCTACACCCTCGAAGGCCTGGACATCGTCTCCCCCGTGGTGTTCGACGGCGAGCACGCGCGCACCCTGCGCCTGGTGTTCAACCCGCAGGACCTGCGTTTCCGGATCGAGGGGCGCCAGCGCCTGAGCCACGACGCGTGGACCCTGCATGCCCAGGGCCGGCTGCGCGGCCCGGTGCCCGCGGGCGAGGGCCGCGAGCCCCTGCTGGCGCTGCAGCCCGCGCGCAACCGCGTGCAGGCCCAGGCCCACTACAGCCTGTGCGAGCACCTGGGCCTGGACTACGCCGGCGACTTCCGCGGCATCGAGCACATCGACGTGGCTGCCGGCTCGCTGCACGCCCAACTGCGCTTCGCCCCCGACGATTCCGCCGAGCCGGCGGCCTGGCTGCTGCCCCCGCAGGTGCTGGACCAGGCCTTCCAGTCCGTGCTCGGCTGGCTGGGCGCGCTGGGCGGAGCGCAGGCCGGCGGCGAGCCCCTGGGCTACCTGCCCGTGGGCATCGGCCGGCTCGACCTGTGGCTGCCCGCCCCGGTCACCCAACTGCGCGCCCGCCTGGTGCGCAGCAGCCCGCGCTCGGTGCTGGTGGACTTCGAGCTGCTCGACTCCCGGCACCAGGTGCTGGCCCGCCTGCGCGACTGCCGCTTCCGCGCCGCCGCGCTGGTGAGCCGCGAGCGCGCGGTGGGCGCCTGGGCCACCCAGGCCTGCCTGCGCCCCCTGCGCCCCGGCCCCGAGCTCCCCGGTGCGCCCACCCTGCTGCAACGCATGGCCGCGCAGCCGGTGGATGCCGAGCAGCAGGCCCTGCACACCCGCTACCTGGACGAAGCCGCCCCGCTGCTGGAGCTCCTGCCCCTG
>DAIDHU010000128.1 GCA_027451915.1 Thiomonas sp.
GGGCAGCACCTGCGCCTCCGGCAGCGCTTCCGCGTCCGGCAGCGCGTCCGCCTCCGGCAGCGCTTGCGCCTCGGGCTGCGCCTGCGCCTCGGGCTGCGCCTGCGCCTCGGGCAGCGCTTGCGCCTCGGGCAGCGCCTGCGCCTCCGGCATCGCCTGCGCCTCGGGCAGCGCCTGCGCCTGCGGCAGCGCCTGAGGCTGAACGGCGCCTTCCCGCAGCGCTGGCGGGGCGGCGACCAGGGTCAGCCGAGGCGCCAGGGCGGCGCTTTCCTGCGCGGGCAGTTCGGCACGCGGTTGCGGCATCGCATCCGCGGCCGGGGCTTCGCGCAGGAACTGTTCCAGGGCCTCGTGCAGCGCGCGGGCCAGTCGATGCATGCGGGCGCGCTCGGAGCCGGCCTGCGCGTCCAGATGCGGCAACTGCACCAGCAGTTCGCGCTCGACTTCGCGACAGGCCTCCGACAGGGCCTCCAGGCCGAGGAACTCGGCCCCGATGCGAATGCCCCGCAGGGCCTCGGCGGCGGCGCCCAGCGCCTGCTGGTCGCGCCGCTCGCAGGCCTCGCGCACGGCGTCGTCGAAACGCGCCAGGAACTCGCGCGCATCGAGCCCGAAGGCCGCGCGCAGGTCACCGGGGCTGGCTTGGGCGAGGTTCACGCGGGGGGCTCCAGGTCCGCGGGGGCCATGGGGGCTCAGGCCACGCCGACGGGCTGCAGCCCGCCGGCCCGCTTCGCGGCATACAGCCGGGAATCCGCCTCGCCGAGGACCTGCCCCAGGGATTTGTGCGCATCCAGCGCAGCCACCCCCGCGGAAAAGGCGGCATACAGCTCGCGGCCCTCGGCCTTGACCAGGGGTTTCGCGGCCAGGCCCCGACGAAGTCGCTCGACCACGCCGCGGGCCTCCTGCTCGCTGGCCTGGGGCAGGCACAGCACGAATTCGTCGCCGCCGTAGCGAAAAGCCGCGTCGTAGCTGCGCAGGCTCGAGCTGAGGGCGCCCGCGAAAGCCGCCAGGTAGCGGTCGCCCACCAGGTGCCCGAACTGGTCGTTGACCGGCTTGAAGCGATCCAGGTCGATGAGCGCCACGCAGCAGTCGTCGCCCTGGCGCCGAAGGCGGCTGAGCTCCGACTGCAGGCGCTGCAACAGCGCGCGCCGGCCCGGCAGGCCGGTCAGCGGGTCCAGCCAGGCCTGCTGCGCCGCCCAGTCGGATTCCAGGTCCGCCAGGCGCATGAGCAGCCCGAGACCTTCGCGCACCAGGGTGCGCTGCGGCGTGGCCCCCGTGCTCATGCGCTGCAGCGCCTGGGCCTGCTGCAGCGCATCGGCCAAGCCTGGCAGCAGGGACGAGCCCTGCGCGGCCGCCTGCAGCGCCTGGGCCAGCCCCTGCGCGACCTGCGCGGGCAGTGCCACGGGACGCGCCAGGGCGTTGGCCTCCAGCACGCCGTCGAGCCAGTGCGACAGGCTCCGGCGCCCATGGCGCAGCACTCCGGCCGGAAGCTGCAGCCGCGCCTCGCTCAGCGCCTGCTCCCGCGCTTGGCGGGTCGGCGCCGCCGATGCCTCCGCCCCGCTGCTGCCGTACGTTTCGTCGAATGCCCACGCCCCCATGGCGTCACCCTCCCAGTGCTTGTCGTGGCCCTAGCAAGCCTGATGCCAGCACAGGCCCCGGGGCCGTGGAAACTTGCGTTCCCAGAGGGAGAAACCGCGCGTGTCGAGCTCCCGGGCAGCCCCGGGGCCGCCGTCGGGATCCCCGATGGCCGAGACAACGTCAGGGTTTTGACGCCCGCCGTGGGGCTTCAGTGGAACAGGGCGGCCACGACGTCCCCCTGCGCGTCGACCACGCCGCTGACCACCTTGCCCGACTGGGCGTTGCGCACCAGCACGGTCTGGCCCTGGCTGCCGTCCTGCAGCGCGATGCCCAGGGCCACCAGGCGCACCCCATCCCCCTGCGCAATCAGGGATACCGCCTGCCCATAGTGGATCAACCGGGGGCCGGAGAGCATGGACTCGGTGATGCTCTGGCCGGCCGCCACGCCGAATCGCAGCACGCGCCCGTCGGCCTGGGACTCGCTTTGCAGGGCCCCCGGAGGCAGGCCGGCGCGATCGCGCTGCAAAACCTGCAGGTCCGAGGGCTGCAGGGTGTGCCCGGGAGAAATCGCATGGGCCGCCACCACCACCTGCTGCGGCCAGTCGACGCTGACCTGCAGGTACACGGACCATGCCTGCGGTGCCTCGCAGCGCAACTGCACGGTCTGCGCGCCGTAGGGGCTGGGATCGCCGAAAGGCAGCGCCACCAGGCGCCGCGGTGCGCAGGCCGGGAAGCGCGCGACGACCCGGCCCGCATGCACCTGCACATGGTCGGCCGCCGCGCCCGCGGGCAGGTGGGAGCGCACGAACTCCTCGGCCGCGCCGCTCATGGCCTGGGGGGACTCCCAGCGCGAGGTCTTCGCGCTCGCGGGGGCGGAGGCCGCGGAGGGCATGGCCCCAGCCGGCGAAGCCAGGGCCGCGGCCAGCATGCATGCGGCCACGCCCAGCCCTGGCCTCCTGTGCGCCGGCACGCGCGGCTGCCGCGGGCCACCCGCTCCGCCGCCGCAGTGCAACTCGCAAACCGCCCGCTGCCCCTGCATCGCCCTGTCCCGCCTCCGTCGCCATGCCTTGATCCGGGAAACGCGACGACCGCGCTCCTCCCCGCAACGGATGCAAGCTCCGTACCACCCCCGAGCCCGACGCGCGGGCGGCCGGCAAGCGGCAAGGCCTTGCCGCCCGGAGCCTCGCGGCAAGGCGGGCGGCGGGCGCGACGGCCGCGGCTGGCGCCCCGCGCCGCGGGCCGGGGCGGCAGGACTTCCGAGGGGAAGGGCCCGCGACACGCCGCTGCGCGAGGCCCGGCAGGAGGCATGGCATGGTTTCTGCTTCCGAGAGGGCACGCCAGGCCCTTTTGCCGCCTCGCCGCCTCGATTGCCGCCGCCCTGCCAGCCCATGTCCCAGCCTTCCGTCCTCGACCGAGCCTTCGCACCGCTGCAAGACGCGCTGGATCTGCGCGCCTCGCGCCAGCAGTTGCTGGCCGCGAACATCGTGAACGCGGACACGCCGGGATACAAGGCCGTGGACATGGATTTCGCCAAGGCCTTGCGAAGCGCGGTGTCGGGCGAGGCCCCGAACCTGGGCCTGAAGACCGACCAGGCCGGACAAATGCAGGCTCCGGGATCCGGCCAGCCGGGCGCCGGTTTCGTCGCCTACCAGCAGGGCAACACCGAACGCCTGGACGGCAACACCGTGGACATGAACCGGGAGCAGTCGGCCTTCGCGAAAAACTCGATCCAGTACGAGTCGGACCTCACGTTCCTGACCCAGCGCATCAAGATTCTCAACTCCGCCATCACGGGTTGAGCCCCGAGGAAGGAAAAGCCCCATGTCCCTGTTCGACGCCCTGGATGTCGCCAGCACCGGCCTGAACGCGCAGAGCTACCGGCTCAACGTGGTCGCCAGCAACCTGGCCAACGCCGACTCGGCCACCAGTTCCAACGGCCAGCCCTATCGGGCCCGCGAGGTGGTGTTCGCGGCGCAGCCCCTGAGCGCGCCGGGCGCCGGCGCGGGCGTGGACGGCGTGCAGGTTGCCGGCGTGGTGCAAAAGCCCGGCCCGATGCGCATGGTGTACCAGCCGGGCAACCCGCTGGCCGACAAGCAGGGCTACGTCGCCTACCCGAACGTCAACCCGGTGGACGAGATGGTCAACATGATCTCCGCCTCGCGCTCGTACCAGGCGGACGTGAACGTCGCCGACACCGCCAAGAACCTCTTGCTCAAGACCCTCACGCTGGGCCAGTGACCCCCCGAGGAATCCCCCCATGTCCACCTCCCCGATCGGCAGCAACCCCTTTCTCTCCTCGCTGGAGTCGACCGGCAGCTCGAGCAGTTCGGGCGCCAGCGGTGCCTCCGCGCTGGGCAATGCGAGCACCTTCTACAACCTGCTGGTCACCCAGTTGACCAACCAGGATCCGCTCAATCCCATGAGCAACACCGACCTGTCGGCGCAACTGGCGCAGTTCAGCACCGCCAGCGGAGTGCAGGCCATGCAGCAGTCGCTGGCCGCATTGACCTCGCAACTGGCGCAGAGCCAGAGCCTGCAGGCCGCCTCGCTGGTGGGTCGCAACGTGGTGTTCGACGACAACTCGCTCAGCCTGGGCGCCAGCGGCGGCAGCGCCGGCGGCTTCACGCTGGCCAGCGGCGCGCGCGACGTGCAGGTGCAGATCAGCAACCCGGCCGGCCAGGTGGTCAACACCCTGGACCTGGGCTCGATGGCCGCGGGCGTGCAGTCCTTCCATTGGAACGGCACCGACGCCTCGGGCGCCGCGGCCGCGCCGGGCAGCTACAGCTTCGCGGTGCAGGCCACCGACGGCAACGGCGCCAGCGTCGGCGCGGCCCCTTTCGGCAGCGGCCAGGTGGTGTCGGTGATGCTCAACGCGGGCTCCTCGCCGACCTTGCAGATCCAGGGCCAGAGCGGCTCGATTCCCTTGTCCGGCGTCGTCGGGGTCATGTGAGACCCCCTCGCGCGCTCCCCCACATCCCCGTCCATCACGCCGCGCCATGAGCACGTTCCAGACCGCGATCTCCGGCCTGCAGGCCGCCTCCACCGACCTGCAGGTGCTGGGCAACAACATTTCCAACGCCAACACCGCCGGCTTCAAGCAGTCCAACGCCGAGTTTTCCGACGCCTATGCCGCGGCCATCGCCGGCAATGCGCCGACCAACGGGCAGATCGGCATCGGCACCTCGGTGGACACGGTGGCGCAGCAGTTCTCCCAGGGCAACATCCAGAGCACCAGCAATCCGCTGGACGTGGCGATCAACGGCAACGGATTTTTCCAGTTCGACTACAACGGCTCCACGGTCTACGGACGCAACGGCCAGTTCCAGCTGGACTCCAACGGCTACGTCATCGACTCCCACGGCGGCAAGCTGATCGGCATTCCCGCCGTCAACGGCGTGCTCACCGGGGGCTCGGGGCCGCTGCAGATCACCGAGGGCATGCTGGCCCCGCAGGCCACCTCGGGCCTGGTGTTCTCCATGAACCTGAACTCCGCGGCCACCCCGGTGGCCAGCGGCACGGCCTTTTCCATCACCGACCCCTCGAGCTACACCTACTCCACCAGCACCACGGTGTACGACAGCCTGGGCTCGCCGCACCTGCTGACCAGCTACTACCAGCTGGTGTCGGGCGCCGGCACCAACTGGAACGTCTACTACTCGGTCAACGGAACCACCGGGGCCAGCGGCATGACCTCGAGCGCGCTGGGCACCCTGCCCTTCACGTCCACCGGCACCGTCAGCGGCACGGTGGCGCTGTCCACCGGCGCGCTGACCTGGGCCGACGGCGCCAACCCCAGCACCCTCAGCGTGGGCTTCTCCGGCTCCACCAATTACGCCACCGCCTCGGCCGTCAACAGCATCGGCAACAACGGCTACGCGGCCGGCGGGCTCACCAACCTGGCGGTCAACCCCGACGGCACGGTGTACGGACAGTACAGCAACGGCCAGTCCTCCGTGCTCGGCCAGGTCACGCTGACCAACTTCTCGGCGCCGCAGTTCCTGCAGCGAGCCGGCAACAACTATTTCATCGAGACCTACCAGTCGGGCCCGCCCCTGACGGGCTCGCCGAGTTCCGGCTCGCTGGGCACGCTGCAGTCCAGCGCCATCGAGGGCTCCAACGTCGACCTGTCGACCCAGCTGGTCGACCTCATCGTGGCCCAGCAGTCCTACCAGGCCAACGCGCAGACCATCAAGACCCAGAACCAGGTGCTGCAGACCCTGCTGGCGCTCTGAGCCTGGATGCCCACCCGACCCTGAACCAGGAAGCACGCGATGGATTCCCTGTGGATCGCCGCCACCGGCGCGCGCGCCGTGCTGCAGCGCCAGGACGTGGTCACCAACAACCTGGCCAACGCCAGCACCACGGGCTACCGCGCCGCCACGCCGCAATTCCGCGCGCTCCCGGTGTACGGCGAGCCTTTGCCCAGCAATGCCTACGTGGCCACGCAGAGCGAGAGCACGGATTTCCAGCAGGGCTCGATGATCCACACCGGGCGCAACCTGGACGTGGCCGTGCAGGGCCCCGGCTGGATCGCTGTGCAGTCGGCTGACGGCAGCCCCGCCTACACGCGCAACGGCGACCTGCGCATTTCCTCCAGCGGCGTGCTCACGACCAGCGACGGCCACCCCGTGCTGGGACAGTCCGGCGCGCCGATCTCGGTGCCCCAGCTCACCTCGATCCAGATCGGCGTGGACGGCACCATCTCCGGCGTGCCCGCGGGCTCCTCGCCCAGCACTCCGGTGGTGCTGGGCACGATCCAGCTGGTCAATCCGCCCAGCACGCAATTGCAGCGCGGGGCCGACGGGCTGTTTCGCGACACCCGGGGCCCCGCCCAGCCCGATCCGACGGTGCAACTGGCCAGCGGCGTGCTCGAGGGCAGCAATGTCAATCCGGTGCGCGCCATGGTGCAGATGCTCGAGAACACCCGCGCCTTCGAGATGCAGACCAAGCTGATGCAGAACATCGACCAGAACCACCAGGCGGCGCAGCAACTGCTGAACGTCAGCTGAGATCCCGCTCCAGACCATCATGATCCGATCCCTGTACGTCGCCGCCACCGGTCTGCAAGCCCAGCAGACCAACATGGACGTGATTTCGAACAACCTGGCCAACGTCAACACGACCGGGTTCAAGAGCGCGCGCACCGTGTTCCAGGACCTGCTGTACCAGAACCTGACCCAGCCGGGCGCGCAATCCTCGCAGACCACCATGTACCCCTCGGGCCTGCAGCTGGGCACGGGGGTCACGCCGGTGGCCACCGAACGCCTGTTCACCGAGGGCAACCTCACGCAGACCGGCAATTCGCTGGACGTGGCCATCAACGGCGCCGGCTTTTTCCAGATCCTGCAGCCCAACGGGACCATCGCCTACACGCGCGACGGCACCTTCCAGCTCAACAACCAGGGCCAGCTCACCACCGCCAGCGGCTACCTCGTGCAGCCGACCATCACCATCCCGTCCAGCGCGCAGACCATCACCATCGGCGAGGACGGCACGGTCTCCGTGACCCTGCCCGGCCAGGCCGCCGCGCAACAGGTGGGAACCCTGCAGCTGGCCAATTTCATCAACCCGGCCGGCCTGCAGAGCATCGGCGGCAACCTGTACCTGCAGACCGGCTCCTCGGGCAGCCCCAACACCGGGCAACCCACGCTCAACGGCCTGGGCGCGGTGCAGCAGAACTACCTCGAGTCCTCCAACGTGAACGTGGTCTCGGCGCTGGTGGACATGATCTCCACCCAGCGCGCCTACGAGATCAACAGCAAGGCCGTGCAGACTTCCGACCAGATGCTCCAGTACGTGGAGCAGAACATCTGATGAATCCGCTCCTGCCCATCCTGCGCCGCGCCGGCGCGCCCCTGCTGACGGCGGCGGCGCTGCTGCTGGCCGGCTGCGCGGCCTCGCCCACGGACAAGATGGCCCTGCAGAAGCTCGAGCCGCTGAGCATTCCCGCCCAGCCGCAGTCGATGAACGCGCACCCGGCCAACGGCGCCATCTGGCAGGACGGCACCAACGTGGCGCTGTTCGAGGACTCGCGCGCGCACCGCGTGGGCGACCTGATCACGATCCTGATCGCCGAGAACGCCAACGCCAGCAAGTCGACCAACACCACCATCGCCAAATCCGACACGGTGAGCGCGGGGCTGTCCAGCCTGTTCGGCGTGCAGCCCACGCTGGGCGCGTACAGCCCCAGCCTGGGGGCGACCTCCGCGCAGAAGTTCGGCGGCAACGGCGCCACCACGCAGAGCAATACCTTCACGACCACGCTGCAGGCCACGGTCGTGCAGGTCATGAGCAATGGCAACCTGGAGCTTTCCGGGCAGAAGGAAGTCATGCTCAACGGCGGCCATGAATTCATTCGCGTGGTGGGCGTGGTGCGCGCCGCCGACGTGACGCCCCAGAACACCGTGTCGAGCACGCAAATCGCCGACGCGCGGGTCGAGTACAGCGGCAACGGCAGTGTGTACGACGCGGCGAAGGTGCCCTGGCTGACCAAGTTCTTCATCTCCATGTGGACCTTCTGAGACCTTCCAGGCCCATCCCGAGCCTCCAGCCCATGTTCCGACTCCCGCGACTTCCCGTCCTGCTCCTGGCGGCGCTGCTCGGCGCCCTGGGCGCCTGGGCCGCGCCGGCGCGCGCGATGGCCATCCGCGACCTGGTCAGCATCGAGGGCGTGCGCAGCAACCAGCTGGTGGGCTACGGCCTGGTGGTGGGCCTGTCGGGCACCGGCGACCAGGCCACGCAAGTGCCCTACACCACGCAGTCCCTGCTGAACATGTTCCAGCGCCTGGGCATCAACCTGCCGGCCAGCGTGGCGCAGAACCTGCAGCCCAAGGACCTGGCCGCGGTCATGGTCACCGCCAGTCTGCCGGCCTTCGCGCTGCCCGGGCAGAAGATCAACATCACGGTATCGGCGGTGGGCAACGCCTCCAGCCTGGCAGGCGGCACCCTGCTGATGACCCCGCTCAAGGGTGCCGACGGCCAGACCTACGCGGTCGCCCAGGGCAGCATCGTGGTCAGCGGCTACGGCGCCTCCTCCGGAGGCACCAGCACCCAGGTCAATTTCCTCACCGCGGGCACCGTGGCCAACGGCGCCACCGTGGAGCGCAAGGTGCCCGACGCCTTCGACCAGGGCCCGAGCCTGACGCTGGCGCTGGACACGCCGAGCTTCGGCACCGCCGCGCGCATCGCCACCCGCATCAACCAGTCCTTCGGCGCCGACACCGCGACCGCCCTCAACGCCGGCAGCGTGCAGGT
>DAIDHU010000129.1 GCA_027451915.1 Thiomonas sp.
ACCATGCTGTACGGCGGGCTCAGCCACATCTCCAACGGCAGCGCCGCCGCCTACGGGGTGCATGACGCCACCAACACCTTCGCCGGCAGCTACGGGCAGTCGGCCAACGGGCTCGACATCGGCCTGCGCCATTCCTTCTGAGTACCGGCCCGAGGCGGCGGCAGGCTTGGGGCGGCCCGGAGTCCGCTCGAGGGCGGGGGCTCAGGCCGCTTCGAACACCGCCATCAGCACGCCGATGCGCCCCTCGAGCAGGTTGCGGGCGTGGTTGCTCGCCATCGCGGGGAAGTCGGGCCCCATCACCACCCCCAGACCCGGCGTGGAGGGCCTGGACGGCGCCGCGGCGGCCGCCTTGAGCTGCGCGGCCCAGTCCCTGGCGGCGGGCGTGTCGTCGCGCCAGGCCGCAACGCGCAGGCCGGCCGCCTCGACGGCCTCGCGCGTGCTCTGGGCATCGAGCAGGAAACTGTCCCGGGGATCGTGGGCCCAAGGCGCGGGATAGTGCGGCTCGCCCTCGCCGAGCACGACGTCGTAGGTGGCGAAACGGCCGCCGGGCGCCAGCAGGCGGCGCACCTCCTGGTACAGGCGCGGCCGATCCGCGATGTTCATGGCCACATGCTGCAGCAGCACCACGTCGAAGCTGGCGTCGCCGAAGTCCAGCGCAAGCGCGCTGGCGCAATGGAACTCCACGCGATCCTGCTGGCCGGTGCGCAGGCTCAGGTAGCGCGCGGCCTCGACGAAGCCTTCGCTGAGGTCCACGCCGGTGACACGGCAGCCGCGGCTTTCGGCCAGCAGGCGTGCCGGGCCTCCGATGCCGCAGCCCAGGTCCAGCACCCGATCGTGCGGCCCGATGCCGGCCATTTCGGCCAGATCCGTGGTGGCGGCATGCCCGCGGGTATGGAACTGGTCGATGGCGCCGAGCTGCCGGGGCGTCAACGGCCGATCCTCCGGTCCGAACGTGGCCAGCGCCAACCGGAGGCGTTCGAGCAGGCCGCCGGCCGCATAGTGGTTGCGTATGCCCTCGACATCTTGCGCCATGGCCGTCTCCCGATGCGCGCCAGCGGTCCAGGGCGGTAGCCTATGCCTGAAAACTGCCGGCCGCCAGTGCAGCCAACCCGAAGGCCTCGGTCAGCGTCGGGTGGGGATGGATGGCCGAGGCCAGATCGTCGAGGCGCAGGCCCTGGCGCACCGCCAGTGCGGCTTCCCCCATGAGATCGGCAGCACCCTCGACCAGCGCGTGCAGGCCGACAATGCGCCGGCTTGCTCGCTCGTAGACCACCCGCAATCGCCCGAAGGCCTGCGCGCCGATTTGTGCGCGTGCATCGCCCTGGTAGTCGTATTCGGCCACCGCGACGTCCAGCCCTGCGCCACGCGCGGCCTCTTCGGTGAGGCCGGCCATGCCGATCTCCGGAAAGCAGAAGATCACGGCCGAGTTGTGCTCGGGCCTGGGGTAGGGTGCGTCGTGCCCCAGCATATGCCGCGCAACCGCCAAAGCCTGGGCTGTCGCCCAGTGCGCGAACATCGGCTGCCCGACCAGGTCCCCGGTGGCGTAGATGCCCGGCTCGTCGGTTTGCAGTGTGGCATCGACCTGCACGCCGTGTCGCCCGACGCGCACGCGGGTGCTCTCCAGTCCCAGCCCTTCCACGTTGGGCTGGCGGCCGGCGACCACGGCCACGATGTCCGAGCGCGCCTGCTCGGTGCGCCCCTCCCGGGTGTAGCGCACCTGCAGGCCGCGGCCTTGCGCCTGCGCCTCGATGGACTCCACGTGCACACCCGTGCGCAGCGTGACGCCGTCGCCTTCGAGGCGCCGCGCCAGCAGCTCCGCCAGCGCCGAGTCGACCGGCTCGAGAATGCGTGCCGCGCCTTGCAGCAAGGTGACCTGGCTTCCGAGCCTGGCGAAGATCTGCGCCATTTCCACGCCGACCGGCCCGGCCCCGATGAGGGTCAGCGAACGCGGAACCCCGGGGATCTCGATCAGTCCCTTGGAATCCAGCACCCCGGGCAGATCCACGCCGGGGATCGGCGGGCGTACCGGCACCGATCCCGTGGCCAGGATGGCGCGGCCGAAGCGCAAGGAGTGGGAGCGGCCGTCGACATCGATCGTCGCGCTGCGCGGGCCCGTGAGACGGGCGCGCCCGAACACGACCTGCAGGCCCGGCAGCGCGTGGGCCTTGGCCAGCGCGCCCTGTGCGCGTTGCGCCAGGATGCGTTGGCGCCGGGCCTGCACCGCGCTCCAGTCCACGGCCGGCGGCAAGCTCGACTCCGCCACGCGCAGGCCGAATGGCTCCGCATCGGAGATCGCCATGCGTCTGGCGGCGACCTCCCGATAGATCTTCGACGGAATGCAGCCTTCGAACAGACACGTTCCTCCGAGTCCCTGCCCGGCTTCGACCAGCAACACTCCGCGGCCGGCTTGCGCCAGCGCCAGAGCCGCGGGCGTGCCGCCGGGGCCTCCGCCGATCACCAGCACATCCACTTCATCGGGCAGGTTCATGATGGGCGCTCTCTTGTTGTCCCAGGTATTCCGACCGGGTCAACGACCCGGCTCGGCGCGCTCGGGGAATGTGCCGCGCTCGATCCGACCTTCGAGGGTGGTCGCGGCGGCAAGGGTGTTGTAAACGGTTCCGAACTGCTGCAGATTGCGATGCAGCAAATCCAGGCGCTGATCGCTCTCCTCGGTATCGATCACGACGAGGTAGGTGATCCGCTGCATCCTGGGTGGTACATCCTGACGCTCGCCCTGCAGTGTGATATGCGCGCCGCGCAAGGCGAACTTGAGCATCGGCGCGACGCGCTCGATGTTCTTCAGCATGCAGGCGCCAAGCGCGGCGAGCAGAAGTTCGGCGGGATTGAAGGCGTCGGAGCGTCCTTCGGGATCGGAATCCACGGGTAGTCGCGCGTCCTTGCACAGCGCCACGCCTGCGTGCGAGTCGACGCGGGTGAGAGACACGTCGTAGGTGAGCATGGCAGTCCTCCTGAACGGCGGTGGAAAGCGCACATGTGCGCCGAATGGGCCCTGCGGATCAGAAGTCGAGATCTGCGCTGATCGCCTGCAGCGCGGCCTTGGCGCAGATCTCGTCGTTGTCGCCACCCGGCGCCCCCGATACCCCGATGGCGCCGACCATCTGCCCGCCGGCCTCGATCGGCAGGCCTCCGCCGATCATCACCACGCCGGGAAGATTCCGGATCGCCTGTTCGGCGGAGCCCGGAGCATTCACCCGCGCGGCCACCGTGGCGGTGGACTGGCGCCAGCTCGCCGCGGTCCGCGCCTTGCCTTCGGCGGCGCTCAGCGTGTGCCAGCCCGCGTAGCGGTCCCGCAGCACGACCAGTGGCAGCCCCGAGGGATCCGAGACGGAAACCGCCACCTGCCAGCCTCGCCTGGAGCACTCGGCCTTGGCCGCCTGCGCCGCTTTCAGGGCGAATTCCGGAGTGATGATCTTCTGGGTCCAGGTCGATGCCGGGCCCTGCGCCCAGGCCATGCCTCCCGAGCCCATCATCCCCAGCAAGGCCAGGGCCGGAAGGATCCCTTGCCAGGGTGGACTCCGTCGGGGTTTGCGCAAGGCATGCGCGGGGCGCGGGACGTGGGAGATTTGCGGGCGCATGTCAGCCCTCCAGCCACTGCTCGACCTGCGCGCGGCCGGGCACGCCGCCGGCATGCACGACCTTGCCGTCGATGACCACCCCCGGCGTGCTCATCACGCCGTAGCGCATGATCGAGGGAATGTCCTCGACCTTTTCGACGCGCGCCTGCACGCCCTTGGCGGCCAGCACTTCCTCGACCAATTTCTGCGTGGTCTTGCAGCTGGCGCAGCCGGTACCCAGGATCTTGACTTCGATCATCATGCGACTCCTCGTGAAACGAACATGGAAAGGAATGCGGCCTTACATGACCGCGTTGAACACGTAGCCCACCGCCACGATGCCCGTGGCGACCACGGCTGCGAACAGGGCGATCAGGCGGGGTTTCATGACCTTTTTCAGGATCAGGAACTCGGGCGCCGACAGGGCGGTCACGGACATCATGAACGCCAGGGTCGTGCCCAGCGCCGCGCCCTTGCCCAGCAGCGCCTGCACCACCGGGATGATTCCGGCCGCGTTGGAATACATGGGCACGCCGATCAGCACCGCCAGCGGCACCGACCACCAGGCGCCCTTGCCCATCAGGTGGGCCATGAAGTCCTGCGGCACGTAGCCGTGGATCCAGGCGCCCACTCCCACGCCGGCGACGATGTACGGCGCCACCTTGAGCACGATGTCGCGTACATGCCGGAAGCCCTGCGCGAAGCGCGCCCGCCAGTCCATGCGCAACGCCACGCCTTCGGCGGCCGGGATGTCGAACACCCAGGACTCGACCAGGTGCACCGGGTTCATGCGCCCGATCACCAGGCCCGCGGCGATGGCCACCAACAGGCCCAGCCCCAAGTACAGCAGGGCGACGCGCCAGCCGAACATGCCGTACAGCAGCGCCAGCGCGACCTCGTTGACCATGGGCGCCGACACCAGGAAGGAGAAGGTCACGCCCAGCGGCACCCCGGCGGTGAGAAAGCCGATGAACAGCGGCACCGCCGAGCAGGAGCAGAAGGGCGTGACGATGCCCAGCGCCGCGGCCAGCACGTTGCCGGCGCCCTGGCGCCTGCCGGCCAGCAGGGCGCGAGTCTTCTCCGGGGTGAAGAAACTCTGCAGCACCCCGACCAGGAACACGATCAGGGCCAGCAGCATCAGCACCTTGGGCACCTCGAACACCAGGAAGGCCAGGGCCGAGTAGGCGTGGCTGGTCGGTGCGATGTGCGTGAGTGCGGCGAACCAGCGGGTGAAGGCGTCGGTCGCGGGCTCCAGGGCCCAGTACAGCGGGAACCAGGCGCCGACGTACAACAGCGCGGGCAGCCAGGCGCGCCACGCGGGGGCAGCTGAGCCGCGCGCGGACCATCCGGCGAGGGGGGCGGGCGCGACCTCGGGTGCGGGGGAAGTGGGGGTGTTCATCATGGCCTCGGGACAGGAACTCTCTGTCCTGGAAGACGAACAAGCCCCGAAAAGGATGCACAGTCGCCTTCAGGCACACGCTCGAGGGGCACGCTCGAAGGCACGATCGAAGGCCCGCGCCCGGCCGCGGGGCCGCGCGGCCGGGCGCGGGCGCCGGCTCAGGCGCGGTCCGGCCCGGCGTGGCAGCACACGCTGCCGTCGGGGTCGAAGCGCACGCCGCAGCGCTCGACCAGGGTGTCGCGCAGGCGCTTGCGCGCGCGAAGCAGCCGCGCCTTGGCCGCCGGCAGACTCAGTCCGGCGGCGTGCGCATAGCCGCGCACCGTCTGTCCGTCGAGGTCGCAGCGTTGCACGATGTCGCGGTCCTGCTCGCCGAGCAAGGGCAGGTTGCGGGCGATGCAGGCGTCGAGCGCGTCCACCGGCGCACGCTCCTCGGCAGGCGGGGCGGCCAGATCGTCGGGGAGTTCGACACTGGGCCGTTGCAGGCGGCCCGCGTCGATCAGCGCGTTGCGCGCCACCTGGAACAGCCAGGCGCGCGGGTTGTCCAGGGTGCAAAAGCCCCGGCCCTGGCGCAGGGCCTTGACGAACACCTCCTGCAGCAGGTCCTGCGCGGCGTCGGCGTCGGCGGCGTGGTGCGCCAGGAATCCGAGCAACTCGGGCTCGTGGGTCTGCCACGCGCGCAGCACGCAGTCGAAGCCGGAGTCCACGCCGGGATGCACTCCGGAGTCCATGCGGGAGTCCTCGGGCCCCGGCATGGCCTTCAGCAGCAGCGGCCGGGCCGCGCTTGCGTTGCCGGCGTGCAGCAGGCTGCGGTCGCGGCGGGCGTACAGCAGGCAGCGCTCGCGGCGGCCGCCGCGGGAGTGCAGCAGGCCGCGGCCGACGCGCCTGGGGCCGGCTCCCGGAACACCGGGATGTCGCCCAGGGTGCGGTAGTGCTCCCAGGCGATGCCCTGCGGGTCGGTGACCCAGTGCTTGTCGCTGCGCGCGTAGCAGCAGGTGGTGGCGCCCTCGTCGAGCAGCGCGGAGTCCGCGGTGGCGGCGCGCTGCTTGAGCTCGGCCAGTTCCTCCTCCGAGTCGGCCTGGATGCCCAGGTGGTCGATTCCAGCGCCGGCGCCGCGCGTGGAAATCGCGAAGTTCAGGCGCGGATCCTCGATCATCCATTTCGCGTAGTCGGCCTCGACCCGCGTTGGCTCGGCGCCGAAAAGGCGCGTGTAGAAGGCGATGCTGGCCGCCAGATCCTCGACGTGCGCGTGCACATGAAAGCGCTTCATGCTCTTGCTCCCTGTTGTTCATACCAGCCGCGCGTGGCCCCCACCAGGCGGACCACCAGCAGCATCACCGGAACCTCGATCAGCACGCCGACCACGGTGGCCAGCGCCGCTCCCGACTGGAAACCGAACAGGCTGATGGCCGCGGCCACCGCCAGTTCGAAAAAGTTGCTGGCGCCGATCAACGCCGACGGGCAGGCGATGGCGTGCTGCTCGCCGACCGCCCGGTTCAGCACATAGGCCAGCCCGGAGTTGAACAGCACCTGGATCAGGATGGGCACCGCCAGCAAGGCGATGACCAGCGGCTGCGCCTCGATGGCCGGCCCCTGGAAGGCGAACAGCAGCACCAGCGTGGCCAGCAGCGCCGCCATCGACCACGGGCCGATGCGCCCAAGCGCCGCGTCGAAGGCCGATTGCCCGCGGCGCAGCAGCAGCGCGCGCCAGGCCTGCGCCAGCACCAGCGGCGCCACGATGTACATGAGCACCGAGAACAGCAGCGTGGCCCAGGGCACGTGGATGGCGGAGATGCCCAGCAGCAGTGCGACGATGGGGGCGAAGGCGAACACCATGATGGAGTCGTTCAGCGCCACCTGCGACAGCGTGAACAGCGGGTCCCCGCCGGACAACCGGCTCCACACGAACACCATGGCCGTGCAGGGCGCGGCGGCCAGCAGGATGAGACCTGCGATGTAGCTGTCGAGCTGCGCGGCCGGCAGCCAGGGCGCGAACAGGTGGCGGATGAACACCCAGCCCAGCAGGGCCATCGAGAAGGGCTTGACCAGCCAGTTGACGAACAGGGTCACGCCGATGCCGCGCACATGCCGGCGCACTTCGTGCAGCGCGCCGAAGTCCACTTTCATCAGCATGGGGATGATCATGACCCAGATCAGCAGGCCCACGGGCAGGTTCACCTGCGCCAGCTCCAGCCGGCCCAGCCACTGGAAGGGGCCCGGCAGCAGCTGCCCGAGCCCGATGCCGGCGACGATGCACAGGAACACCCACAGCGTGAGCCAGCGCTCGAACACGCTCATCGGCGCGCCGCCGGCCGCGCGGGCGACCACCTCGCATTGCGCGCTCATGGGTGTTCCACCCGCGCGGGCCTCAGGCCCAGGGCCTCGCGCACCGCCGGCACCAGGCGGGCGCGGATGTCGTCTCGCACCCGCAGGAAGCTTTCCAGCGGCTCGCCGTGCGGGTCGTGGAAGGGCAGGTGGATGCTCGGCACGGGCCGCGGGAACACCGGGCAGGCCTCGCGCGCGTTGTCGCACACGGTGACCACGAGGTCGAAGGGTTGGTCGATCAGGGTGTCGAGGTCCTTCGGGTACAGGCCCTCGGTGGGCAGCCCGGCCAGGCGCAGCGCCTCGATGGCGCCGTCGGCGACCTTGGGCTGCGGGCTGATTCCGGCCGAGCTCGCATGCACCAGGCCCGCGAGTTCGTGGCTCAGCAGCGCCTCGGCCATCTGGGAGCGGCAGGAGTTGCCGGTGCACAGCACCAGCACCTTGCGGACGGCGGGGTTCAAGCGAGTTCTCCTGGAACGGCGTCACAGGCACGGCAGTCCGGGGCGCCCGCCGCGGCAACGCAGGGGTTGCCGCCGCAGCAATTGGCGGTCAGGAATCCGATCAACTGGTTCATCATGGGGAAATCGGCGGCGTAGATCACGAAGCGCCCCTCCTGGTGTCGGCTCGCGAGGCCCACGCGGCTGAGGTGCGCGAGGTGGAAGGACAGCGTGGGGGCGGGCAGGCCCAGGCTCTCGCCGATGGCTCCGGCATGCAGCCCCCGGGGCCCGGCCTGCACCAGCAGGCGATAGATGGACAGGCGCGTTTCATGGCCGAGGGCGGCCAGCAGTTCGGCTGCGGTCAATGTTTCCATGATTCAATAATCATCGAAATGACGCGCGATGTCAAGGGGCGGCCAGGGGCCCGCCGCCTGGGTCGCTAAGCCAGCCCCGGCTCGCGGCGCGCGACCATGTCGATTTCGATGCGGGCGCCCTTGGCCAGGCCGCTCACTCCGATGCAGGTGCGGGCGGGCCTGCGCCGGGGCGGGAAATAGCTCGCATACACCCGATTCATGGCTTCGTAGTCGGCCTCGAAAGCGGTGAGATACACGCGTACGCACACCACATCGGCCAGGCTCAGGCCGCAGCCCTCGAGCACGACCCCCAGGTTGTGCATCACCTGGTGGGTCTGGGCCTCGATGCCTGGGGGATAGCCCGACTCCACCGAGGTTCCCGTGAAGGGCATCTGGCCTGTGATGAACACCCAGCCATCGGATTCGACGGCATGGCTGAAAGGCGCGACCGGGTCGGGTGCGCCGCCGATCATATGAAAGCTCATGGGCATGGCGATGGGTCCTCAAGCTGGGCTTGCGCGGGTTTTGGTGGTGTTGCGAGCCCATGCTAAGAACCCATGCTGCAACTGCACAAGATGGGTCCGCGCGATGCGCGGACGGGGCATCGAGGCCTTGTCAGAGTAAGGCGGGCCGCGGTCCGGGGCGGCCATGCGGTTTTGCACAACAGATTGTGCGTCGCGACACAAGCGATGCCGGCAGGGGATTCCTAGCATGGTCCTCAAGGCTGCGGAAGCTCCAAGGCCCGGCGATCCGGATCGATGGTGATCCGTGAAGCCCTTGTTCCCACGACCGGAGAAATCCCCATGTCCACCGAGATGTTCCCCACACCCGCCCCGGCGCCGCGCGCCTGGCGCCGCGTCGCGGCCTGTGCCGCCCTGGGCTCCGCCGCCTGGCTGAGCCATCTGGCCGTAGCCCAGGCCGCGGAGCCGAATCCCGCGGGGCTGTGCGCGGCGCTGCAGAGCCAATACCCGCAGTTCAAGGGCAAGACCCTCGTGGATGCCCTGAATCCCCACACCCCGGGATACGAGGCGCTGGACCCGAAGGATCCGAGTCGCTACGTCGGATTTGACGTGGACCTGGCCGAATCCCTGGGCAAGTGCCTGGGCTTTTCGGTCAAGTACACGCCGGTGGCCTTCGCGGCCCTGCTGCCCACCTTGCAAAGCGGGCGTGCGGATTTCGTGATTTCCGATATCTACGCCACGAAGGAGCGTGCTCGCGCCGCCGACTTCATCACCTATTCCAAGGTGTTCGACGGCGTGCTCGTGGCCAAGGACAACCCGAAGAAGATCAGCGGTATCAACCAGTCGCTGTGCGGCCTGACGGCCGCCGAGAACACGGGCTTCGTCGAGGTGCCGCTGGTGCAGAACCTGGCCGCCGCCTGCAAGGCCGCGGGCAAGCCGGCGCCTACGGTGCAGCTGTATGACAACAACGCGGCGTGCATCCAGGCCGTGCTGGCCGGCCGGGCCGACACCTACATCAACGATGTGAACACGGTCGACCAGGCGGTCAAGGCCTATCCGCAGCAGTTGAGCAAGGCGCTCGCCGTGACCCTTCCGTACCACATCGGGATCGCGGTGCCGCAGAACAACCACGCGCTGCGCGACGCCATCGTGGCCGCGCTCAAGGCCTTGCAGGCCTCCGGCGCCCAGGCCGCCCTGATGCGCAAGTGGGGGCTCGATCAGGGCGCCGTCGAGGCACCGACGCTCGTGACCGCGCAGGGATGAAGGGAGAGGCGGCGTGGCACTGTTCTACCACTACCTGACCCTGGGCTACCTGCTGCACGGCATCGCGCTGACCCTGGAGGTCACCGCGCTCGGACTGGCGGGGGGCCTGGCGGCCGGCATTGTGCTGGCGGCCATGCAGTTGTCGGGCCAGACCTGGATGGCGGCGCTGGCCCGCGGCTACACGGTCGTGTTTCGCGGCACGCCGCTGATCCTGCAAATGGTGTTCGTGTACGACGCGCTGCCTCACTTCGGCATTCGCTGGAGCGCCGTGGCCTCGGCCGGGGTCGCACTGGCCGCGAACGAGGCTCCCTTCATCGCCGAGATCCTGCGCTCGGGCATTCTGGGCGTGGACCGGGGTCAGGTGCTCGCCGGCCGCGCCCTGGGCATGCCCGCCCTCGCGCTGATGCGCCACGTGGTGGCGCCGCAGGCGATCCGAACCATGATTCCCGCCTTCGGCAACGAAGCGGTGAGCGCGCTGAAGAACTCCTCCCTGGCATCGTTCATCTCGGTGCAGGAGCTGACCCTGCGCAGCACCCAGCTGGCATCGTCCACCTTCGACTTTTTCTCGGTGTTCTTCGCCTCGGGCCTGTTCTACCTGCTGCTGACGGGGACCGTGTCCCTGCTGCAGCTGGTGGCCGAACGAACCCTGGACCTGGATCGCCAGGCTTCGGCACCGCCGCGCGGACTGCTCGCTCGCTGGTCGGCGCGCGCGCGCGGGCCCAGGCCCCCTGGGCCCGCGCCTGGCTCGCAGGCGCCTTCGCCCGGCGCGCCGGCGCAGGACGCGCAGAGCGGCTTGCGCACGCCCATCGATCGCGAGCAGCGCGCGCAACGCCTGGCCTCGGCCCCGATCGCCGTGGAGGTGCGCGAGCTGAGCAAGAGCTATGGGGAGCGCACCATTTTCAGCCAGCTCGATCTGCGGGTTCATGCGGGAGAGGTGGTGGCCTTGCTGGGGCCCAGCGGCTCCGGCAAGAGCACGCTGCTGCGCTGCCTGAACCGCCTCGAACTGTGGGACGCCGGGAGCGTGCTCATCGGCGGCCACCGCATCGGCATGAGCCCCGGCGGCCTCGTGCTGAGCCCCAGCGCGGTCGCCCGCCAGCGGGTGGAGCTCGGCGTGGGCATGGTGTTCCAGCATTTCAACCTGTTCGCCCACGTCAGCGCCCGCGAGAACATCGCCGGGCCCCTGCGGTGGGTGCTCGGCTGGTCCGCGCGGGAGGCCGATGCGCGGGCGCAGGAGCTGCTGGATCGGGTCGGCCTGGCCGATCGTGCCGAAGCCCTGCCTCGCCACCTCTCGGGCGGACAACAACAGCGCGTGGCCATCGCGCGCGCCATCGCCCCGCGTCCCAGGGTGCTGCTGCTGGACGAGCCGACCTCGGCCCTGGACCCGGAAATGGTCGGTGAGGTGCTCGAGGTCATCCGGCGCCTGGCCAGCGAGGAAGGATTGACCATGCTCATTTCCACCCATCAGCTGAGATTCGCGGAGGAGGTGGCCGACCGCGTGGTGTTCCTCGCGCAGGGGCGCATCGTGGAGGAAGGCCCGGCCCATACCGTGCTGCACGCGCCCAGCCATGCCCTGACCTCGCGATTCATCCGGGTGATGGCTGCCGGGCAGCTTTCGGGGGCTTGCGCCTGAGCCCCGGGGCCGCGCCTGCGGATTCTTCCCTGTTCCTGTCCATTTCTTGCGGAGACCCCATGTTGCATGAGTTGCCAGCCCTTCCCCAAAACGTGCACTGGGGTTATTTCGATGCCGCACTGGCTCCGGCCCTGCGCGCGCGCAGCGGGGATTTCGTGCGCGCCCAGGCCGTGACCCACCACGCGGGAGACGCTCCCGACCTGATGATGGACGAGGCACTGCGCGCGCTGTACGCCAGCATTCCCGAGCAGGACCGCCATCCGGGCGTGCACCTGATGACGGGACCCATCCATGTGGAGGACGCGCGGCCGGGCGACATGCTCGAAGTGCGCTATCTGCAGATGCTGCCGCGCTTTCGCTACGGCTCCAACCTGGCCGCCCATTGGGGGCATCTGTACGAGGAGCTGGGCTCGAAGGAACGCGTGACCATCTACGAGCTCGACGAGCAGTGCAACACCGCCAGCGCGGTGTTCGCCTACGACTATCCGGGCAAGTACCTGGTGCCCGGGCGCATCACCTCCCGCGCCGCCTGCGACTGCCGCCCGGCGCTGGCGGGTGTGCGCGTGCCGGTGCGTCCGCACCTGGGAACCGCCGGGGTGGCCCCCGATGCCATGGGGCGCGTCAGCACCGTGCCGCCTGGCGCCCATGGCGGCAACATCGACAACTGGCGCATCGGCGCGGGCGCGACCATGTACTACCCGGTGGCGGTGCCGGGCGCGCTGTTTTCCATCGGCGATCCGCATATCTCCCAGGGCGATGGCGAGATCAGCGGCACCGCCATCGAGGCCTCGCTCGACGTCGTGTTCCAGGTGGTGCTGCGCAAGGATTTCCACTTTCCCTCGCCGCTCCTGGAAACGCCCGATCTGTGGATCGTCCACGGATTCGACCAGGACCTCGACGTGGCCATGCGGCATGCGGCCAGGGACATGCTGCAGTTGCTGGTCGACCGGCATGGGCTGAGCCGCGACGACGCCTATTCGCTGATGAGCGTGGGGGCGGACTTCGCCGTGACCCAGGTGGTGGATGGCAAGCAGGGGGTGCACTGCAAGATGCCCCGCGGGCTGTTCCCTCCCCGGCGGGAGGCCTGAGCAGGGCCGTACGCAGGGCTCGGTGCGCGCAGGGGCACGCATCTTGCTGTCCGTGGTTCGACAGCGAGAGCGAAGCCACGTGCACACCGAGCTTTTCACCACCGACCCCTATCCGGTGCAGGAGCGCCCCGAAAAGTGGCGTGAAGCCCTGCAGCCGCACCATCTTCGCGCCCGACTGGAGCCGGCGTGCGAGCCGATGCACGCCACGCTGCGCGCCGCGCGCTCGCCCCTGGGAATCGCCATGGCGGCCATCAGCTCCTCGGCCCAGCGCCTGGAACGCCACGCCGCGCCGCCGCAGGAGTTGTGGCTGTGCCTGCACCTGTCGGGCCCGGCCCGCTTGCTGGAGGCCGGGCAGGAACAGCTTCTGGAGCCTGGGGACATGGTGTACGGAACCTCGCGGGCCGAGCTGGAGCTGAGTTTCGACGGAGATTTCCGGCAGTTCATGCTGCGCATGCCGGTGGAGACCCTGAAGTCACGCCTGGCGGGCCCGCTGCGCGCGAGTTGCGGGCGCCTGTCCGGGCGCAGCGGCATGGCGCATGTCCTGTCCAGCACCCTGGGAGCGCTGGCCGATTCGCTGGATTCGCTGGACGGCGCCCAGTGGCAATCCCTGGAGCACAGCCTGCCGGAGATCCTGGCGGCCAGACTGGCCAGCGAGGTCATCACCGCCGCGCAGCAGGGTCTGCGCGCGCCGCAGGCGGCCTTGCTGCACAGGGTCCTGCGCCACGTCGACGCCCATCTCGCCGATCCCGGGCTGAGTCTGGCCGACATGGCGCGCCGCGAGCGGGTGTCGCCCAGGACCCTGCAAAAGCTGTTCGAGACCAGCGGCAGGACCTTCGCCACACATGTGCGCACCCGGCGCCTCGATCGCTGCCGCGGCGACCTCGGCAATCGCCTGTACGGGCACCTGTCGATCTCGGACATCTGTTATCGCTGGGGTTTCAACGATCCCGCCCACTTCAGCCACGCGTTCCGCGAGCATTTCGGCCTGTCGCCGCGCCAGTACCGCGAGCAGGCCAGCGCGGCCGATCGGTGCAGCCCCGAGTCCGCCGCGCATCGAGGCCGACCGAGCCGGCATGCGAAGCCGTGCGCGCCCGGCTCGGGGGAGCCGCCCGCGGTCGAGCCCGGCCCCAGCGCGCCGGATCCGCGACCTTCGGACGGTCCCCGCCACCACCATCTCTGCGCCAACCGGCATACGGTGCACTGGGGCTACTTCAGCCGCTCGCTGGCGCCGGTGCTGCACATCGAGCCGGGGGACCTGCTGACCGTCGAGACCCTGACCCAGCACGCCTACGACGACCACGAGCGCATGATCCAGGGCGACTCGGGGGCGCAAAGCGTCTTTCACTGGACCGCCGAGCAGAAAAACGTCGACCGGCGTGGAGCCGGGCCCGCGGACGCATCGATCTACGGGCGCGGCAGCGGGGAGGGTTTCGGCGTGCACATTTGCACCGGGCCGGTTCACGTGAAGGGAGCCGAGCCGGGGGATGTGGTGGAACTGCGCATTCTCGATGTGCTGCCGCGCCTGTCCGCGAACGCGCGCTTCGCGGGGCGCGTGTTCGGCAGCAACGCGGCGACATGGTGGGGCTTTCATTACAAGGATCTGCTGACCGAGCCCAGACCGCGCGAGGTCGTGACCATCTACGAGGTGGACTGGCCCGCGAGCGGCGAGGGCTGCGCATGCGCCCGCGCGGTCTACAACTATCGCTGGGTGCCGCAACGCGATCCGGCCGGTGTCTTGCATCCGACCATCGACTACCCGGGAGTTCCCGTGGATCGAGCCAGCATCCAGGAGAACCACGAGGTTCTGCGCGGAGTCACGATCCCGGTGCGGCCCCATTTCGGGGTCATCGCCGTGGCGCCAGCCGAGACCGGCATGGTCGATTCGATTCCCCCGGCCTACTTCGGGGGGAACATCGACAACTGGCGCGCCGGCAAGGGTTCGACCGTCTATCTGCGCGTGGCCGTCGAGGGCGCGCTGCTTTCCATCGGAGACCCGCACGCGTCGCAGGGGGATTCCGAGCTGTGCGGAACCGCCATCGAATGCTCGCTCACCGGAGTGTTCCAGGTGCATCTGCACAAGGCCGCGGAGCTGGCGCGGCAGCCCTTCGCGGACATCGACTACCCCTTGCTGGAAACCGCATCGGAGTGGGTGCTGCACGGCTTCAGCCATCCCCAGTACCTGCGGGAATTCGGCGACAAGGCGGCGAGCGAGGTCTACGAGAAATCCTCCCTCGACCTGGCCATGCGCGATGCCTTTCACAAGACCCGCCGCTTTCTCATGAGCTCGCAGGGGCTCAGCGAGGATGAGGCCATCTCGTTGATGTCGGTGGCGGTCGACTTCGGCATCACCCAGGTGGTCGACGGCAACGTGGGCGTGCACGCCATCATCCGCAAGGCGCTGTTCGAGGGGCGCGCGCGAGACCCCGCCCCCTCGGCCTGATCGGCGGCGCGCCGGCTCGCGCCCGATGCGCCGTCGTGGTGCGAGGCTCCCCGTCGCGGGGAGGCGATGGCACCGCGGTGGGTAGTGCCGGCAGTTCGCCGCGCCCCGACATGGCCCCGCGACCGGAATCTCGCCCCTGCAAGGGCCAGCGCGGCGCCTGGCCCGAGTCTTGCAATCCCCGCGGATGTTCGGCGTTTTTTCATTCGCTGGGTTCTACAGGGAGCTTCGCATGTCCAGTGTCATCGATTCCTCGGTCGTGCATGCCCGAGCACCCGCCCTCGAGGGCAGGGAACGCTGGGTCCAGCTGGCGCTCGGCGTGGTCTGCATGATGGCCATCTCCAGCCCGCAATACGTATGGGCGCTGTTCACCAAGCCGCTGCTCGGGCAGGTGGGCGGAAGCCTCGCCAGCTTGCAGGTCACGTTTTCCATTCTCATCGTGCTGCAGACCTTTTTCTCGCCCTTCCAGGGCTGGCTGGTCGACCGCTTCGGGCCTCGCCTGCTGTTGTCCATCGGAGCCGTGATGACCGGGCTGAGCTGGGTGCTGTCGGCCGGCGCCAGCACCGACATGCAGCTGTACCTCAGCTACGGCGTGCTGGGAGGCATCGGCACGGGGGTGATCTACGTCGGCGTGGTCGGGCTGATGGTGCGCTGGTTTCCGCGCCAGCGCGGGCTCGCGGTGGGCGTGGTGGCCGCGGGCTACGGCTTCGGCGCCATCGCCACCACCTTCCCCATCTCCAGCAGCCTGGCCAGCTCGGGCTTCGCCCACACGGTGACGGTGTTCGGATACGTGATCGGGGCGGTCGGGCTGCTCGCCGCGCAAGGCATCCGCCGCCCGCCCGCGGAGCTCGCGGTCGACACCGCGCCGGCCGCAGCCCAGGCGCCGGGGGCCAGTCCGGCGCAGATGCTGCGCACGCCGGTGTTCTGGCTGATGTTCCTGATGATGACCATGATGTCCACCTCCGGCCTCATGGTGATCTCGCAGATGGGCGCCTTCGCCAAGGACTTCGGCATCGCCTCCACGCTGGTCTGGGGCATGGCGGCGCTGCCGCTGGCGCTGACCATCGATCGTTTCGCCAACGGCCTGACCCGGCCCTTCTTCGGCTGGCTGTCCGACCGCATCGGGCGCGAGAACACCATGGGCCTGGCCTTCGGGCTGGAGGGCCTGGCGATGGCCGCGTGGCTGGCGCTGCACCAGGATCCGCTGCTGTTCGCGCTGCTGTCGGGCGTGGTGTTCTTCGGCTGGGGCGAGATCTTCTCCCTGTTCCCGTCGACCCTGACCGACACCTTCGGCACGCGCCACGCCACCACCAACTACGGCATGCTGTACATGGCCCAGGGCATCGGCTCGATCCTCGGCGGCCCGATCGCCGCGATGATCCATCACGCCAGCGGATCGTGGACGGCGGTGTTCGGGATCATGATCGCGCTGGACCTCGCGGCCGCGCTGCTGGCGCTGTTCGTGCTCAAGGGCGCGCGCTCGCGCTACCTGGCGCGGGGCGCCGCGCGCGTCTGAGGCCGCGCGATGCCGCAGGTCCAGCGCCTGGAGCTTCGCGATGCGCTGCTCGGGCTGCTGGCCTGCGCGGCCAGCGCCACCGACGTGATCGCCTTCCTCCGGCTGCACCAGGTGTTCACCTCGGCGATGACCGGCAACACCGCCCTGCTGGGCATGGCCCTGGGGCAGGGCAGGCTGACGGCGGCGCTGCTTTCCCTGCTCGCCCTGGCGGGCTACATCGCGGGCGCGGCGCTCGCGGCGCTGGTGTTGCGACATGACCCGCATCACGAGTTGCGCGACATCCTCGGCCTGGAGGCGCTGGTCCTGATGGGGATCACCCTGCTGTGGTGGTCCCGCGGCTTTCCTGCGTCGGGGCCGCTGCTGCACGTGTCGGTGGCGGCGAGCGCGCTGGCCATGGGGCTGCAGAGCGTGGCGGCGCGTAAGATTCCCGTCGACGGCGTGCCCACGGTGGTGTTCACGAGTACCTTGACCAGCCTGGTCATGACCTGCATGCAGGTGGGGGTGCGGGGCCGCCCGGGCTCCTTGTTTCCGGCGCGCAGGCAGGCCCTGGCTTTCGGGATCTACGCGAGCGCCGCTGTGCTGACCGCCGCCTTGCTGCACTGGCGTGATCCGGTGGCCGCGGCCCTGCCGCTGTGCGCGGTGCTGGCGGCCCTGGGTCTGCAGCGAGCGCTCGCCCGGGGCGAGCCGGCTTCCTGACAATCCTTTCGCGAGCTTTCCCATGCAACATACCTGCCAGGCCCTTGGAGGCATGGTCGTGGCCCCGCATCACCTGGCGGCGCAGGCCGGACGCGACGTGCTGCGTGACGGTGGCAACGCGGTGGAGGCGATGGTGGCCGCGGCGGCCACCATCGCGGTGGTCTACCCGCAGATGAACTCCATCGGCGGAGACGGCTTCTGGCTGGTGCATCGTCCCGGGCAGGCGCCCTGGGCCATCGACGCCAGCGGCCCCAGCGCGGCGCTGGCCGATCGAGCCTTCTACGCCGGTCAGTCGAGCATTCCCCCCCGCGGGCCGCGGGCGGCGCTGAGCGTGGCCGGCACGGTGTCGGGCTGGCGCCTGGCGCTGCGGCATGCGGGCTCCTGGCCGGGCCGTCCCATGCCCCTGGATCGACTGCTGCGCGACGCCATCGGCCACGCGCGCCAGGGCATCGTGGTCAGCTCCAGCCAGGCCGAGCTCACGCGTACCAAGCTGGAGGGCCTGCGCGGGGTGCACGGCTTCGCCGAGGTATTCCTGCCCGGAGGGCAGGCCCCGAGGGCCGGGGACATCCTGCGCCAGGGCGCGCTGGCCGACACCCTCGAGCACCTGGCCCGCCACGGCCTGGACGCGTTCTACCGCGGCAGTCTAGGCGCGGCGATCGGCGACGAGCTGGAGCGCATCGGCAGCCCGCTGCGCAAGGCGGATCTGCTGACCTACCAGGCCGAGGAGGTGGAGCCGCTGCGCCTGCGCCTGGGAGACTGCACGCTGTACAACCTTCCGCCCTCCACCCAGGGCCTGGCCTCGCTGCTGATCCTGGGCGTGTTCGAGCAACTCGGGGTGGGTGAGGGCGAGGGCTTCGCGCACCTGCACGGGTTGATCGAGTCGACCAAGCAGGCCTTTCGGGTGCGCAACCGGGTGGTGACCGACCGCGGACGCCTGCCGGAGGATCCCCAGGGCCTGTTGCACCCCGACCGGCTGGCGGCCCTGGCCGCGCGCATCGATGGCGAGCGGGCCTTGCCCTGGCCCGAGCCGGCGGCGCCGGGAGACACCATCTGGATGGGGGCCGTCGACCGGGATGGCTGCGCGGTGAGTTTCATCCAGAGCACTTACTGGGAGTTCGGCAGCGGGGTGGTGCTGCGCGACACCGGCATCACCTGGCAGAACCGGGGCATCAGTTTTTCCCTGGACCCCGGGGATCTCAACACCCTGGAGCCCGGCCGCAAGCCCTTCCACACCCTCAACCCGGCGCTGGCGCTGTTCGACGACGGGCGCAGCATGCCTTACGGCACCATGGGCGGGGAGGGGCAGCCGCAGACCCAGGCCGCGGTGTTCACGCGCTACGCTCGCTTCGGCATGGCGCTGCAGCAGGCGGTGGACGCGCCGCGCTGGCTGCTCGGGCGCACCTGGGGCGACGTCAGCACCACCCTGAAGCTGGAAAGCCGCTTCGACCCGCGCCTGGTGCAGCGGCTGCGCGAGGCCGGCCACGACGTGGAGCTGCTGGAGCAGGCCTACAGCGACACCATGGGGCATGCCGGCGCGCTGGTGCGCCATCCCGACGGGCGCATCGAGGGCGCCGCGGACCCGCGCAGCGACGGAGCCGCCGCCGGCGTGTGAGGGCGCCGCCGGGATCCCGCGCCGGTCGTCCCCGTCTCAGAAACCACCCCGCCGGCCGAGATGGCGGGGGGCTGGACCTCTTTCAGAACTCGCCGAGACTCGACAGGTCTTGAAATCCGGCTCGTCGCCCTTACAATTAGC